>NZ_JBEYWV010000027.1:0-131688 GCF_040644575.1 Streptomyces sp. NPDC046939 | reverse complement strand
ACCATCCGAAATACCCACCCACCAGCACAACAACGAACTCGCATCAATGGCGAGAAACCCCGAACACCTCAGTGACCCCCTCCCCGAACCTCACACTGAGCGGATGCCTGAAATGGCCGGGAGCTGTCGTACACCACTATCCCGCCCGGTTCCAAGTCGGCTCTGTTGCGCGCTTGCTCTATGGTCTGCTTCCCTCTGGTGATCAGGGCGAGTTGGTACAACTCGGGGTCCGAGTCGCGTATCAGCTGTGCGGAGCGGTACGAAATCAGCTGTGAGTAAGACATGGTCGACAGTTGCACCGGTCCCAGATCCGCGGCACGGATGTGAGCCCCGAAATTCTCCACCTCCGGGAACTTGAACCGGGTGCTCACGAGGGCCAGCGCGGTTGTCTCCGCCCAGGCGGTCGTCCTCTCGACGGCAGGCAGGCAGGTGGTGTCCAGCACGGTCCTCATGACGGTCCCCCGTTGTGTCGTCACTGATCCTCGTGGATTGACCGCAGTCTCAGCTTCTGCCAGTGCCGACGGAAGACGCTTCTACGTCATTCGAGGCGCACCTCGGAAGCGGCCTGCCGACTCCTTGGCGAGGGCTGGACGCTGCTGGTCGCTGTGGGCCAAATCGAGTGCGCGGAGTGCTAACGACAGAACCCGGGCTCAACGGCAGGCTGTTGCCACCCGGCCGATCACTGGCCTCGTGTCACCTCCCAGGGCGGGAAGAGAACGGACACGAGGTGCTGTGGCAAGGCCGCAGTCAGGTCTCACAGGAGGTAAAAAGATGCGTATGAGGGTCGCAGCTGTTGCCAGCGGCATCGTGCTGACCGGTGGCCTGCTGGCCGGAAGTGCCGGTGCCGCCGGTGCCGCGCAGGCCGGTGCACAGGCGCCGGGGGACTGCCCGTCGGGCTACTTCTGCGTGTGGTCCGGGTCGAACTACACCGGCCACAGGCAGCAGGTGGCGGGCAACAACCCGGACCTGACCCAGTACTCGGTCTTCCAGTCCTTCAAGTCGTGGTACAACCACGGCGCTTCCTGCGACTTCAAGTGGTATTCAGCGAAGAACTACGGGGGATCCAGCGGGATCATAGTGAAGGGGCACCGGGAGTCCGACAGCGCGAGCCACTACATGAAGTCCAACAAGTGGGTCTGCTGACCAGCAGCCTGCCGCACGCGCAAGGGTCGTCGTTCAGGTGTGTGCCGTAAGCAGCGGTCCCGCGAACACCGCCGCTGCCTCACGGGCGGGCGACTCTGGTGCGCAGAGTGCCCCGGCGCGCAGCGCGGGCGACGCGTGCCCGCCTGAAGGCCGTCTCCGAGATCCTTCGGGTTCGGTTTCCAAGGACCCGTCCGGTCGAGTCGATCGGACGGGTCCTCGTGCTTCTCGGGCACGGGAGGCGGGGGCGGGCAGGGCTGAGCACCGTGTCGTATTCGCTGCACGCGTGCCGCTCACGTCAGGACGAGCACGGCGATGACCAGACCGATCACGTCGGTGGCGATACCTCTTTTGCGGCCCGGGCTCCTCTTGCCCGGATCCAGCCCCGTGGTCTCCTTCGGCGCGTTCGTCGAGGCCCGCACGGTCTGCGAGTCCAGCACCACGGCAGTGGGGTCTTCGTGCCGCTTGCGCATTTCACGGGCCTGACAGCGCAGCAGCTCGTGGGTGGTCTCGGCGGTTCCGTCGTCCCGCCATACGCCGAAGTAGTAGTACACCGCGCTCTTGGGCGGCAGGTCGTGGGGCATATAGCGCCACTGGCAGCCGGTCCGGGCCTGATAGAGGATCGCGTCCTTGAGCACGGGACCTCCGTTTCAGGACCTCTGCCGAAAGACCGCCGGTCGACGGTCTCACCCCATACTTGGCACCAGGGGGCGCAAGCGTTCGCGCGCCCGTCCCGACGTCCCCGTCGGCCTGGATGGAGCCACCGTGTAGTGCCCCGCAGCGTTTCGGCGCTGTAGGTGAGGGACCGCGAACGACGCGGTAGCGCCGACGGGCCGGGGCCCGCACGAGCTGACGGAGCGGGCGCGGGCCGGCCCCCATCCGGCCACGCTGATCCGCCGAGGGTGTCACTGGCAGTGCCACCCTCGGCTGTGGTGGTCTCGGGCGGGGGCTGGCTGGCATTCCGTGTGCGCCTCAGGGTGGAGCCATGACCAGCATCGACACCGCGCAGCCGACGGCCTCGGCATCTTCCCCTGTACGTATGAGTGCCCGTCAGACGACGGCGCTCGTCGTTCTCCTGGCGTCCCAGTTCATGATGGCCGCCGACTTCTCCGTGCTGAACGTGGCTCTTCCCGAGGTCGGGGTCTCGCTCGGCTTCTCGACCGGCAGTCTGCAGTGGATCACCACGATGTTCGCCCTGTGCGCGGCGGGCTGCACCCTCGTCTTCGGCCGGGTCGGTGACTTCGTCGGACGGCGCCGCATCTTCACGATCGGCATGGTCGTCCTCGCCGTCTCCTCCCTCCTGGGCGGTGTCGCCGGCACCCCCGCCATGCTTCTGCTGGCCCGCACGCTGCAGGGTCTGGCCACTGCGGCCGTCACCCCGGCCGCCCTCGCCCTGCTGACCACCGCGTTCACCGAGCCCGGTCTGCGCGCCCGCGCCCTGGGGCTCAACAGCGTGATGATGAGCGGCGGGTTCAGCGTCGGCGCGATCCTCGGCGGCGTGCTCACCGACGTCCTCTCCTGGCGGTGGGCGTTCTTCATCAACATCCCCGTGGCGATCGCGGCCATCATCGTTGTGCCCCTGGTGGTGGACGAGAGCCGGGCGGAGCGCCGCAGCCGGATCGACCTGCCCGGTGCCGTGCTGATCACCCTGGGCATGTTCGCCGGCATCTACGGCGTCACGCGGGTCGGGGAGGACGGTCTGGACGCCGTCGCCGCCGCCTCCCTCGTCGTCGCCGCCGTGCTGCTCGGCGTGTTCTGGGTGGTCGAGAGCCGTACGGCCGACGCCCTGGTCCCGGTGCACATCCTGAAGCAGCGGGACATCGCCTTCGGGAATCTGGCCGCGCTGTTCATCTTCGGCGGCGAGACCGCGCTGATCTTCTTCACCGGGCTGTACGTGCAGAACGTGCTGGGTCTGTCGTCCTTGCTCGCGGGTCTGGTGCTGCTCGGCATCGGCGTGGGGCAGATCATCGCCGGTGTGGTGGGCCCCCGCATCCTGCAGAAGGTGTCGCCCCGCTCCCTGCTGGGCCTGTCGCTGCTCCTCCAGGGCGCGTTCATGCTGTTCGGGGCGTGGGCGTCCGCGGACTCCGCCTGGCTGGTGCCGCTGATCGTCACCCAGTTCGTCAACGCCTTCTTCTCCATGCTCGCCGCACTGTGCTTCATGGTGATCGCCACCTCGTCCGCCGACGCCGACTCCCAGGGCATGGCCACCGGCATGGCCACGCAGAGCCAGCAGGTCGGCATCGCCATCGGCATCCCGCTGGTCAGCTCCGTCTTCGCGGCCGTGATCGGCACCGGCTCCCCCACTGTCGCCCAGGAGCTCTCCGGCATCCACACGGCGATCGCTGTGACCGGCACGGCCCAGGTCGTCATCGGCCTGGTCCTGTGGCTGGTCCTGCGCGGCCGGTCCCCCAAGCCGGCGACGTCCGTCTGAAATCCCCCGCGCGGACGTCGTCAGCGGCCGGTGAGCGCACCGCGCTCACCGGCCGCTTCCTGCCATGTGCCATGGAGCCGATTGCGCACGAGTCGGCCCCCTTCATAATGAGAGAGGTGGAGCAGATCATGAACGCGAACCTCGGCAGCTACCTTCGGCAGATGCGAGAGCGGGCCCAGCCGGAGAACAGAGGGCTTCCCTCGAGCGGCGCGCGTCGGGTCCCCGGGCTGCGCCGCGAGGAGGTGGCCGCCCTCGCGGGGGTGAGCCAGACCTACTACACCCGGCTGGAACAGTCCCACACGGCCCACGCGTCCCCGCAGGTGCTGCTGTCGATCGCGCGGGCGTTGGAGCTGAACAGCGACGAGCAGGACTACCTGTTGAAGATCGGTTCCCCGGAACAGCCGGGACAGCCCAGGCCGATGCAGGACGGACAGCTCGGGCTCTCCGCGCGCATGCTCCTGTCGTCCCTCGACAGCGTCGCCGCGGCCGTGCTCAACTACCGCTGCGACATCGTCGGATGGAATCCCCTCTTCCACGCGTTGTTCGCCCCGCACCTGGACTTCGGCCTCACCGACGACGCCGAGCGGCGGCCGAACATCATCAAGCTGAACTTCCTCGACGAGAACGTGCGCTCGCTCTATGCGGACTGGCGCACGGAATCCGAGTCCAACGTCGCCTATCTGCGCTTCATCTCCGGCGATCACCGCAACGACCCGCGGCTCGCCGAACTGATCGGGGAACTCGTCATACACAGCAGCGAGTTCGGGGCCCTGTGGCCCCGGCAGGACGTGGCGAACTGCGTGGAGGGCACGAAGCTGTTCCACCACCCCGTGGTGGGTGAGCTCGACCTGATGTACCAGTCCGCCCAGCTTCCGGACGGAAACATCCTGAAGTTCTACCACGCGGAGCCGGACTCCCCGCACGAGGCGTCGCTGCGCCTGCTGCGCATGGACCTCGGTTCCTGAGATCGCTCGCGGGCGGCTGCCACAGAAACGGAGCTGCCGTGGAGGGACCGTCCAGGTGACGGACTCCTCCACGGCAGCTCCGCTGCTTCGTCCCCTTCGTCACAAGCGGCGCAGCGCGGTCACACCCCACGTGAAGCCGGAGCCCGCGGTCGCCACGACGATCAGGTCTCCGCGGTGCACGCGGTCCCCGTCCTCCAGCTCGCGCAGGGCCTGGAAGGGGTCGGCACCGCCCAGATGGCCGTCCAAGTGGTACTGGAACACGCTGCGCTCCTCGGGTACGCCCAGTTCCGCGAGGTACTTCCGCTGGGTGTCCTGGTTGCCGTGGGTCACCAGGTAGTGGGCGACGGCGTCGGTGCCCTCGCCGATCCCCGCCAGCACCTCGTGCGTGAGGCGCGTGAAGTTCTGCAGGAACGCCTCGCCGAGCCCGTCGAGCTTGTCGCCGCGTTCGACCTTCACCTCCCCTTCCTTGAGCACGCCGTAGTACGAGTCCACCCACTGCGGGTCGGTGTGGTGGGCGGCGCCCAGCACCTCATAGCGCGAGCGCTCCGCCGACACCAGGACCGCGGCGGCGCCGTCGGCGAAGTTGAACAGCTCGACGTACCCGGTCGGGTAGTCCACGAGCTGGCTGAGGCGGTCGGAGACGATCACCAGGGCGTGCCGGTGCGCGCCGGCCCTCACCTGGTCGTCGGCCAGCTTCACGGCGACCATGCCGGCGTTGCAGAAGTTCGAGACCTCGAAGCAGTGCGCGTTCTTCACACCCAGCTCGCCGGCGATCTTCGCGGCCGGTGACCAGAAGGGGGTGCCCCACTCGCTGGAGCCCGCGTACACCACCAGGCCGATCTCGTCGAGCGGCACCGGGGTGCGCCGCAGCACGTCGCGTGCGGCGGTCAGGCCCAGGCCCCAGGACGTCTCGTCGTCGGCGAGTACCGAGAAGGTGCCGGAGGGCAGGATCTGCGCCAGCTTCTCCGGTGCGCAGCCCGAGGCGCGACCGACCTCGTCGACGGTCCGGCGCCCGGCCGGGCGGGCCAGGGCGTAGTCGGCTATTCCCACGTTGGATCCACCTGTTCAGTGTCGATTTCGGGTCAGACGTACTCGACGACCGCGTGCGGTACGTACGGGGCTTCGAGCCGGGCGACCTCGTGGGGTTCGAGGTCCAGGTCGAGCGCCGCCACGGCGTCCGGGAGGTGTTCGGTTCTGGTCGCCCCCACCACGGGGGCGGTGATGCCCGGCCGGCTGAGGAGCCAGGCCAGGGCCACCTGCGCCATGGGGACGCCCCGTTCGGCCGCGACCTCGGCGACGGCGGCGGCCACGGCACGGTCCGCCCGCTCGGTGGGCCCGTAGAAGCGCTCCTGGACCGGGTCTCCCGCGGTACGGGGGGACTTCGTGTCCCAGGGGCGGGCGAGGAGACCGCGGGCCAGAGGGCTCCACGGGGTCACGCCGACGCCTTCCTCCCGGCAGAAGGGCAGCATCTCCCGTTCCTCCTCGCGGTTGAGGAGGTTGTAGTGGTTCTGCATGCTGACGAACCGCGTCCAGCCGTTCAGCTCCGCGACGTGCTGGGCCTTGGCGAACTGCCAGGCGTGCATGGAGGAGGCGCCGATGTAGCGGACCTTTCCCGCCCGGACCACGTCGTGGAGGGCCCGCATGGTCTCCTCGACCGGGGTGTCGGGGTCCCAGCGGTGGACGATGTACAGGTCGACGTAGTCCGTGCCCAGGCGTCGCAGGCTCGCGTCCAGTTCACGGTGGATCGCGGACCTCGACAGTCCTCCGGACAGCGGGTTGTCGGTCATCTTCTCGTACACCTTGGTGGCGACGACGACGTCCTCGCGCCGCGTCAGCTTGCGCAGCGCGCGGCCGAGGAACTCCTCGCTCGTTCCCAGTGAGTAGATGTTCGCGGTGTCGAAGAAGTTGATGCCGAGGTCGAGGGCCTGCCCGATGAAGGACAGGCTCTCGTGCTCGGGCAGGGACCACGGGTGGGTGCCAAGGCCGGGCTCGCCGTAGCTCATGCATCCCAGGGCCAGTCGGGACACCTTCAGGCCGGATGCGCCGAGGCGGACGTACCGCACGGTGTCTCCCTCAGTTCGACGTGCTCGGGACCGTGTCGCCGACCTCGGTCAGCCGGCCCCAGGAGGCGATGTCGTCGTCGATCGGGATGTCGAGGCTGGCCAGGTACATCGCGGTCATGGCGCTGTGCCCGGCGAGGTGCGTGACCTCCGCGACCTCGTGCTGGGAGTAGAACTCGCGCAGCGCGAAGAACGCCTCGGCGCTCGCCTTGTGGTCCTCCATGCATTCGGTGACGTACCGGACCAGTGCGGCACGCGCCGGCGGCAGCTGGGCGTAGTCGGCCTCCTCGATCGCCTTGATCGCGAGGTCATCCAGACCGGCCTTGCGGGCCAGTGGGTAGTGCAGGAAGCGCTCGAACTCGCTGTCCCGCAGGTGGGCCACGCGCAGCACGACGACCTCGCGGTCGAGCAGGCTCAGCAGCCCGACGGTGAAGGTGCCGCCGAGGGCGAGGTGCGCGGCGGCGGAGTCCTTGGTGAGCAGCAGCGCCCTGGTGAGGTTGGACTGGAACTTCTCGTACACGGCGAGCTGTTCGGGCGTCATGTCCTCGACCTCGGTGAGGACGACGCGGGGGGTGGTCGGGGCTGTCATGGTGTCTCCTTGGGTGAGTGGTCGTGCTGACGGGGGCACGGAGCGTTCAGCCGGCCATCGTCAGCTCGGGCGGTGCGCTCGCGCGGGTGGTGCGGCGGCGGCCGAGCACGTGGACGACGGCTCGCACGGCGTGCTCCGGCCGGTGGACGTCGAGGGGCACTGTGGTGTCGAGGTGCCCGTCGGGGCGTACGAGGACCGCGTGGGCCGTGCGCGGCAGCCGGGGCAGCAGCGCACCGGCCGGGCGTCCGCCGAGGTCGTGGACGACCGTGTCCGCCAGTTCGCGGCGCAGCGGGGTGACCAGCGAGGTCCAGGCGTCGTACCGGTACTGGAGCCCCGGCCAGAGCAGGACGGTGTAGCCGTCCACGGCGAGAACGGGCGCGCCGCCCGCGTCGAGCCAGCCGAGCGGCACGCGTTCGCCGGGCACGAGTGTCTTGCGCCGGGGCCGCGGGCCGTAGTGGGTGTCCAGTTGGGCGAGGCGCGGGGCGAGGACCTTCTCGAGGGTGCGGGTACCGCTGCCGACGCGGTAGGCGAGGTCCCGGGCGAGCGTCTGGCGGCGCGTGGAGTACAGCCCGATGCGCGCCAGCCGGGTCGACAGGCCGGCCACCGCGTCGACGGCCGGGCGCCGCTCCGTGTCGTACGTGCGCAGCAGATCCTCCGGGTAGTCGCCGCGCACGACGCCTGCCAGCTTCCAGCCCAGGTTGACGGCGTCCTGTATGCCGGTGTTGACGCCCTGGGCCCCCGAGGGGCTCATGGCGTGCGCGGAGTCCCCGGCCAGGAAGACTCTTCCGCGGGTGTAGGTGCCGGCCGAGCGGACGTGCGCGGTGAAGACGCCGCTGAACTTCATCTCCCCGAGCTTCCGGTGGCCGGGCACCCGGTCGGCCAGCAGGGTTTCGAAGAAGTCCCGGTCAGGGGTGTCGCCCGCCCAGTCGTCGGGGACGCTGGCGCCGACCCGGAAGATTCCGTCGCCGAGCGGGGCGAGCACCATGTTGCCGCGGCGGGTCAGGTAGTAGGCGGCTTCGCTGCTGGTGGTCTCGCCGAGGATCTCCGCGTCCGTGATGGCCAGGCGGGTCCGCAGGGTGCGCCCGGCGAACTCGAAGCCGAACGCCTCGCGCACGGCGCTCTTGTAGCCGTCCGCGCCGACGACGTAGGCGTAGTGGCGCTTCTCCCGCCGCCCGTCGGGCAGTTCCAGCGTGCAGTGCACGCCGTCCGGGTCCTGGCCGCCCTCGACGAAGGTGGTGTCGTAGTCGACGGCGCCTCCCATCTCGGCGAGGTGGCTCTCCAGGACCTGCTCGGTGCGCCACTGCGGGATGGTGATGGCGAAGGGGTACGTCACGTCGCGCAGCCGGTCGAACCGGACGAGGCCGACCATCTTCTTCTGCGAGTAGTAGTTCATCTGGTCGAAGTAGTGTCCGCTGTCGACCAGTTTGCGGCCGACCCCGACGCGGTCCAGGAGTTCGAGGACGCGCGGCCACAGGATGGTGGCGCGTGAGTGCGGGCTCTCGCGGCGCAGCTTGGAGATGATGTCCACCGCGACGCCGTGCGCCAGCAGTTCGCAGGCGAGCACCATGCCCACTGGTCCGGCGCCGACGACCAGGACGCGCGGCTGTTCTCGTGTGCCCCCGGCCATGGGTCAGGCACCGAGGGGGCTCAGGCGGTGCACGGCCGGCGTGCGGGTGTAGGCGCCTTCGACCTCGGCCAGGAACTCGGCCACGTACGGCTGCTTCATGTGCAGGTCGATGGCGTCCTGGTCGGCCCACTCCTCGACCAGCACGAGGGTGTGCGGGTGGTCGGCGGAGCGCAGGGCGTCGAACCTGAGCGCTCCCTCCTCGGTGCGGGTGGCCTCGCACAGCCTCTTGAAGGCGGCCTCGGTGGCGGGGAAGCGGTCGGGCTCCACGTCGAAGACGACGGTGATCTCAATGCTCATGGGTGCAGTGCCTTGTCGGTGTCGGTTCGGGTGGTCGGGGCGTACGGGTCGCGGGCGAGGGCGTCGAGGCTGACGGCGGGCCCCCGAGCGGTGTCGGTGGCGCATACGGCCTCGCAGTCGCGGACGGCGACGTCGTGGGCGAGAAGGCGGGCGTGCGGCCCTCCTCCGGCGGGCCACTGGATGTCGAGGCAGGCCGCCGCGCAGGTGCCGACGAGCCGGCGGGGTTCTCGCGGCGCGTCCCGCAGGGCGGACGTCAGCAGGTTCAGGACGCCGCCGTGCGTCACCGCGAGGACCGCCCCCTCGGCCTGCCGCTCCCTGCGGGCGATGTCGGCCAGCACACGGGCCGCACGAGCGAGCACCGCGCGGCCCGTCTCCCCGCCGGGCGGGGCGTAGTCGAGGTCGTGCAGCAGCCTGTGGAGGGTGTGGGGGTGGCGTCGTTCGACGGTGGGGCGGTGCCGGCCGTCGAGTGCTCCCAGGTGGCGCTCGCGCAGCCCCTCTGCGCGGTGGTGGGGCAGGTGCAGTCGGCTGGTGGCGTACGAGGCCGTCTGCACCGCGCGGGTGAGGGGTGAGGAGTAGACCGCCGCCCAGGCGCCGGCGCGCAGGGTGGAGGCGGCGTCGCGGGCCTGGCGTGTGCCCGCCGCGTTCAGCGGGAGGTCGGCCTGCCCCTGGAACTCGTCGGCCGCGTTGCGGTCGGTCTCCGCGTGCCGCAGCAGGACGATGCGCACGTCGGTCGCGGCCTCAGACCGCGGCCGGCGCGGTGTCGTCCAGGCGCGCGATGACGTCTGCGGCCTCCTCGACGGTCTGCCTGGAATGCAGCGTGCCCTCTTCTATGGAGATGCCGAGGCGCTTCTCCAGGATGAGCGAGAGTTCCAGCAGAGCCAGCGAGTCCACTTCGACGTCCTCCAGGACGGTGCCGGTGGTGACCTCCTCGCTGGAGACCTCGAACTTGCCGGTGAGGATTTCGATGATCATTGTGGCGACGGAGCCGGTCATGAGGTGCCTCGTTTCAGTGGGAGTGGGAGTGCGAAAGGGCGTCGGGGATGCGGGACGGGGTCACGAGGGGGGCAGGTCGGGCCAGGTCACCGTGGCGGCGCCCCAGGTCGCGCCGCCCCCGAAGGCCGTCAGGAGTACGCGGTCGTCGGTGCGCAGCTCGCCCGTGGCCATGCCGTGCGCCAGTGCGAGGGGGATGGAGGCCGCCGAGGTGTTGCCCACCTGGTCGATGTTGATCACGGCCCGCTCCGCCGGCAGGCCGAGCTGTTCCGCGACGGCGTGCAGGATCCGGGTGTTGGCCTGGTGGCCCACGAGCCGGTCGACCTGCGCTGTGTCCCAGCCGGTGCGGGAGAGTGCCGTGAGCGACGACTGTGCCATGCGGCGCACGGCGGCGAAGAAGACCGACTTGCCCTCCATGCGGAAGTACCGGTCCTCCTCGCGGACGGGCAGGCCGCTGGAGCGTTCCTCGGCACCACCGCCGCGAACGGTGATGAGGTCGGCCATCGTGCCGTCGCTGGCCAGGTGGACGTGGTGCACGGCTCCGGGCTCGTCCGCCGTTCCTGCCCGGAGCAGAAGGGCGCCCGCGCCGTCGCCGAAGATGACGGCGGTGGTGCGGTCGGTCGGGCTGAGCAGGGTGCTGAACGCCTCGGCCCCGATGACCAGGACGCGCTCGGCGTGCCCGGCCAGCACCGCGGCGGCACCGGCCTGGAGCGCGTAGAGGAAACCGGAGCAGACCGCGGCGATGTCGTAGGCGGGAACCTCGCCGAGACCGAGCTTGGCGGCGACGGTGGGTGCGGTGGCGGGGCAGGGCCGGTCGGGGCTGGTGGTGGCGACGATCACCAGGTCGGCGGTGTCGTGGCCGGCGTTCTTCAGCGCGCGGCGGCCTGCCTCGGCCGCCAAGTCGCTCGTGGTGACCCCGGGTTCGACCACGTGGCGCTGGGCGATGCCGGTCCGGCTGCGGATCCAGGCGTCCGAGGTGTCGAGCCGCTGGGCGAGTTCGTCGTTGGTCACCACGCGGGCGGGCACATGGCCCCCCACCCCGGCGATCACTGCTGCTCGTGTCATGGAACGCGGTGGCCTTCCGGGAGTTGGTGGGCAACCGCGGAGCGCACGTGCAGGCCGGGGAGTTCGCCCGTGATGTCGAGGGTCCGCCAGGTCTGGCCGCGCATCGTGCGCAGCCGGGCGTCCTCCAGGGCGACGTGGACGGGCAGTTCGGTGTCGCCGCGGTCGGGGCGGGTGGCGGTGAGGGACGTCTGTCGCATCCAGAGCGTGTTGCTGTCCTGGCGGCGCATGCCGTCGAGGTCGTAGAGCATGACCTGAGCCATCTGGAGCGCCGCCACGAACGCGTCGATCATCGATACGGACGGCTGGTGGGTGCCCTCCAGACCGGCGCGGGGAACGGTCGTGTCGTCCTGGGAAAGGGTCAGTACCGCACGGGCCCGCAGCAGGCGGCGGTCGATGTCGACCTGTCCGATGCGCTGAGTGCGCCGTGTGAAGCCGGTACCGAAGTAGCGGTCGCGCGCCGGACCGAGGAGCGCCTCCAGGGGGGCGGTGCTGTCCCGTTCGGCCGGGGGCCCGCCCGCCGTGGAGTGCTCCACCTCCATGCGTACGCGCATGGAGCCGATCCCGCAGTCCACGCGGGACACGGCGCGGCCGGGCGCCACCGGCTCCGACCCCCGCACGGTGGCCACGGCGGGCAGGTCGGAGAGGTCCTCCTGGGGTGCGGAGCCCGCGGACAGCCGGACGCTTCGCAGCCAGGCGTCGCGCAGGTCGCCGCCGGGGCCGCTGAGGCAGACCTCGGCCAGCTGGGCCGCGACCACCAGGCCGTCGACCGTGCTGAAGTGAGGGCGCAGGTCCGAACCGGCCTTCTTCTTCGACCAGTCGGCCGGGTAGCGAACGCCGACCGTCGTGCGCGCCGTGGACTCGTCCTGCGAGCCGGGCCCGACGCGTACGTCCGCGATGTCGTAGGCGACGCGGCGGAAGCCGCGGCCGAAGAACCTGCCGGCGGCGGGCCCGAGCAGATCGTCGATGGACGCCGCCAGGGGCGGCGCTGGGCTCGTGGTCATCGGTGCTCTCTTTCTCGGCGGGGATCGCGTCCGGTTCTGCCGCGGGGCCCGGGTCTGCGGATCGCGCACGTCAGCCGGGCCGTGCAGACGCGCTGGTCCAGTTCGTCGCGGATGCTGATCTCGTACGTGGCCATCGACATCCGCTCGGCGAGCGGGGTGGCGGTGCCGCGGAGGACCCCTGAGGAGATCCACCGGTGGTGTACGCAGGAGAGGTCTATTCCCACCGCGTTCCCGCCGGGTCCGGCGTACAGATAGGCGGCGACGGAACCGAGCGTCTCCGCGAAGGCCGCATTCGCGCCGCCGTGCAGAATGCCTATTGGCTGACGGTTTCCGCTCACCGGCATGGTGCCCACGACGAGGCCGGGTTCACAGGTCAGTATTTCTATTCCCATACGCCGCGTCAGTTGCTCGTACGCGTAATCCTCATTCACGGGCATGGGGCCAAGCATGTCTTTCGGCATCTCCTGCTCCAGATTCTTGGCTGGATCGGCGTGCCGTGAGAAGTGAAGCAGTTCGGATCGGGTCCGGAAAGCATGTGGCCGCTTGATGTCATGTCACCGCCGCGCCTTCGCCGTACGTTTCCGGGAGGGCCGGCGGCAGATACCTGCCACGCGCGGCCACATCGGCCGGAGGGGTCGCGGGCGGGCGATAGGTTGCACGCAGGAACGGCCGCTCGACCGGCCTATGCGAGAGGAAGGACCGACGTGCAGAAGGTTTCGCTCGGCAGCCTTGAGACGTCCCGGATCGGCCTGGGCGCCATGTCCATGTCCGACTACTACACCGGAGCGCGCACCGACGACCGAGAGGCTGTCAGGGCCCTGCGCCAAGCCCTGGACCTGGGCGTGACCTTCATCGACACCGCCGAGATCTACGGCCCCTTCGTCAACGAGGAACTGGTCGGGGAAGCTGTCCGGGGGCGTCGGGACGAGGCGGTCATCGCCACCAAGTTCGGCCTCGTCTCGCACGCCGGCGCGGGCCCGGACACCATCGACAGCTCCCCCGCCAACGTACGTACGGCGGTGGAGGGTTCGTTGCGCCGCCTGGGCACCGACCACATTGACCTGCTCTACCAGCACCGGGTCGATCCGCGGACCCCGATCGAGGACACGGTGGGTGCCATGGCGGAGCTGGTGCAACAGGGCAAGGTGCGCGCCATCGGCCTGTCCGAGGCGGGCCTGGAGACGGTACGGCGCGCGCACGCGGTGCACCCTGTCTCCGCCCTCCAGATCGAGTACTCGATCTGGAGCCGTCGCCCCGCCGAGGACCTGCTGCCCGCACTGCGCGAGCTGGGCATCGGCACCGTCGCCTACTCGCCGCTGGGCCGCGGGTTCCTGACCGGCACGATCCGGAGCCGCGAGGGTCTGGACGCGGACGACTTCCGGCTCTCCACCCCGCGCTTCGGGGACGGGAATTTCGAGAAGAACCTGAAGTTCGCGGACACCGTGTCGGCGGTGGCCTCCGAAATCGGCGCCACCCCCGCCCAGGTGGCTCTCGCGTGGATCCTTTCCAAGGGTGAGGACATCGTCCCGATTCCCGGTACCAAGCGCGCCGAAAGAGTCGCGGAGAATGCCGCGTCCGCCTCTGTCGAACTCTCCGAGGAACAGATCTCGCGAATCGACTCGATCTCCCCTCCGGCGGGCGAGCGCTATTCTCCGGACGACTTGTCGCGCACCGGTATCTGATTACGTCCATTTGCGCCCCGGCAGTTAATTGCCACAATTGCTTCAACGTCTTCGGACGGCAGCGTTCCACTCCTAGCATGTCCTTGAGAACATTTCTCACAGAAAGGACGGCCAATGGAAAAGTACGGTGAGACGCTGTTCGCCCTCGACGCGGCGGAGGAGAACCGGCTCGCGCTCCTGGCGGACGTGTTCGACCCGCTGTGCCAGGAGACGCTGCTCGACCTCGGGATCGCCCCCGGCGCCCGCTGCCTGGAGGTCGGCGCGGGCTCGGGTTCGGTCGCCTCGTGGTTGTGCGAGCAGGCCTACGAGGGCGAGGTCGTCGCCACCGACATCGACCCCGCCCTCCTGGAGCGCCTCGAGCGCCCCCGGCTGCGACCCCTGCGCCACGACGTGACCCACGACCCGTTCCCCGAGGCGTCGTTCGACCTGGTGCACGCGCGGCTGGTGCTCAGCCACCTGCCGCAGCGCGACGACGTCATGCGCCGCATCCTGGGCTGGCTGAGGCCCGGCGGGTTCGTGCTGATCGAGTCGTTCTGCTGGTTCCCGGTGGACAGCTCACCGCACCCCCTCTACCGCAAGGTCATGCAGGCGTGGAGCGACCTGATCTGCGACACCCTGGGCACGGACAGCTGGTGGTCGCGCACCCAGCCGGCCTCCTTCACCGGTTACGGCTACCGCGAGGTCGGCGCGCGCACCCACACGCAGAACCTGCGTGGCGGGACCCCGCTCGCGGACTTCTGGCGCCTGACGGTCGACATGTCGTACGACCGGCTCGTCGCGGGGGGACACCTGAGCGCGGACGAACTCGGCGACTTCTACGCGCTGTTGCGGGACCCCGGCTTCTGGGACCTGGCGCCTGCCCTGGTCCAGGCCTGGGGGCGGAAGTAGTCCGCGCCCCGTGTCCCGCCCCACGACGCCTGGAGTCCTCATGTCATCCCCCGTCATCGCCGTACGGCCGCGCGCCCTGGACACACCCCGCGTCGGCCTGATCTCCTTCCTCAACTGCCGCCCCCTGCTGTGGGGGCTGTCCCGCACGCGGTCACTGCCGAACGTCACGCAGCTGAGCGCGGAAGCCGCCGGAGAACGCCTGGTCGCGGGCGATCTGGACCTGGGGCCGATCTCCCTGGCCGACTACCTGCGTCACACCGACGAACTGCTCCTGCTCCCCGGCCTCGCCATCGCCGCCGAGGGCGCCGTCATGTCCTGCAACATCGTCAGCCACGGCCGCATCGAGGAACTCCGCTCCCCCCGCGTGGGCCTGTCATCGACCAGCCGCACCACCGTTCTGCTCGCGCGGATCCTGCTGGAGGACGTCTTCGGCCTGTCGCCGGCCTACTTCAGCGGCCCGCCGGACACCGCGGAGCTGCTGCGTGCGGCGGACGCGGCCGTGGTGATCGGGGACCCCGCGCTGCGGACCTTCTTCGACAGCCGCGCCGGTACCCGGCCGTACGCCGGGGAGCCGGGCGACGACCGGGCCCGCGCGGACGGACCGCTCCACGTACACGACACGGCGTCGCTGTGGACGGAGTGGACCGGACTGCCCATGGTCTTCGCGGTGTGGGCGGTACGGCGGGAGTACGCGCGGCAGCGTCCCGAAGCGGTCGTCGCCGCGCACCGCTCCCTCCTGAACGCGCGTGACCTCGGCCTCGGATCGATCGACGCCGTATCGGCCGAGGCCGCGCGGGGCTCGGATCTCAGCGCGGCACAACTGTCCGTCTACTACCGCACGCTCCGCTACGACCTGGACTCGCGCGGCCTGCGGGGCATCGAGCGGTTCGCCGCACTGGCCGCGGCCCGGAGTGCGGTCCCCGCCCGCGGGGGTCTTGAAATGTTCGGCGCCGAGGCGGGACGGTGAACGGCCCCGCCGAGCTGGTCCGAGGCATCCTCGACCCCGCGTCCCGGCCGGACCCCTACGCGCTCTATGACGAGGTGCGGGCGGCGGAGCCGGTATGGATGGATGGCGAGCACCCGGTCGTCGTGTTCGCCTCCCACGCGGCGTGCGGCAGCATCCTGCGCGACCCGCGCGCCAGCAACGACCGCCGCCACGCCCTGATGTACCGGCGTTCCCTGGCCGGGGACGGTGGCGATGCGGTGCCACGGGCCGAGCTGCCGTCCTTCCTCTTCTCCGATCCGCCTCGCCACACTGCCCTGCGGCGGCTCGCCGCACCCGACTTCACGCCCGGCGCGGCCCGCAGGCTGACCCCGATGATCAAAGACCTGGTCGACGACCTGATCGACGAGATGGCGGCGGAAGCCGCGCGCGGGGCCGTCCTGGACGGCGTCGGCGGCTTGGCCTCCCCGCTGCCGGTCACGGTGATCTGCCACGTGCTGGGCGTCGACACCGGGGACCGGGACTGGTACCGCACGCGCTCGTCCCTGCTCGGGCGTGCCGTCGACCCGTACCCGGCCTTCGCGGGGACGCCGGTACCCGGCGAGGCCGACCGGATGCGGGCGGAGGCGGAACTGACGTCGTTCTTCACGGAGCTGGCGCACGCCAGGCGGACCGCGCCCAGGGACGACGTGATGTCCCGGCTCCTGGCCGCGCGGCCCGACGGCCGCCCGCTCTCCGACGACGAGGTGGTGACCACCTGCCGGCTGCTGCTCAACGCGGGCCACGAAACCACGGTCAACCTCATCGCCAACGGCCTGCTCGTCCTGTTGCGCCATCAAGACACCCTGGCCGCGCTGCGCGACGCGCCGTCGACGGCCGGGCAACTCGTCGAGGAGTTGCTCCGCTACGAGGCGCCGCTGCAGATCGTGCACCGCCACGCCCGGGAGGACATGGAGGTGCGGGGGACGAAGATCGGCCGGGGCACCACCATGGTGCTGCTCCTCGGCGGGGCCAACCGCGACGCCGAGGTGTTCTCCTGTCCGCACCGCCTGCGGGCGGGGCGGACCGAGGCGGTCCGTCACCTGTCGTTCGGCCTCGGGACGCACTACTGCCTCGGAGCCCCCTTGGGACGGCTGGAGGCGCGACTCGCCTTCGTACGGTTCGCCCAGCGGGTGGTGGAGCCGCAACTCGTCGACCGGGAAGCCGCGTTCAGGCCACATGTCGTCCTGCGCGGCCCGGAGACCGTGCCGATGCGTTCGGCCGGCTTCCTGGACCGCGACCTGCCCTGGGGGATATGAGCCGGGCCCGCGCAGGTCCGCGGCCCACGGCGGGGGGCCGGCGGCCTGCGGCGGGGAGCGGCCCCCGGTGGCCCGCCTCCCGCCGTGCGCCCCGGTCAGATCCAGTCGCGGCGGACCGCCTCCGCACCCGCCTGGAAGCGGCTCTGCGCGCCCATCCTGAGCATCACCCCCGCGATGACGCGCCTGAGCGTGCGCACGGACAGGCCGGTGCGCCGGGAGATGCCTTCGTCCGTGAGCCCCTCCGCCAGCAGCCGGAGCGCCTCGCGTTCGCGCGGCGTCAGTACGAGGGTTCCTTCCGCTCCCTCCCGCACGGGCAGCTCGGGTGCGCCGGAGCGGCTGCTCAGCTGCCAGGTCTCGTCGAAGACAGCTTTGTACGCCGCGGACAGCATCCTGCCCCGCAGGACCGCGCACCGCGGGTCATGGGCCGACTGCGCGGGCAGGACCGCGAGTTCGTCGTCGACCACCAGCATGGCTCCACCCGGCTGGGGCAGCGTCCGCGTACGGGCACCGGCCTCCTCGAACCCCCGGACGCTGCGGGCGAGCCGGTCCGGGCTCTCACCCGCCTCCCGCAGGAGCACGCGTACGTGGGTGCCTTGCGCAACGGCGGTACGGCTCAGCGCCTCGATCTGCCCGCACGCGCGGGGCGCCAGAAACCCCGCGGACAGCGTGAGGCTCAACTCCGCGACCCGCGTTCGCCGCACCATTTCATCGACGAGGGCCAGGCTGTCGGCCAGGCTCACGAGGCGCACCGTCGGCGGCACCGCCGGCAGGCCACCGGCGCCCGTTCTCGCCGCGGCGTCGGGCGCGTACCCTCCGGCGTTCGTCCTGCGTGTGGCTTGTCCCGTCCCCTGCATCGGATCCCCCGTAGTGAAAGTGTGTCCCCGTCGACCGCCGTCCGTACGGGAGCGCCGGATCGCGCTCGACCGCTCACGGGCGGCAGGTCAGTAACTGTGCGCCCGCGGGCCCGGAGCCGGACCGCGCTGGGCGGTGACGAGTGCCGTGAACGCGGGCTCCCCGTCCTGCACGGCGGTCACGCGCGTCGACACGTGGGTCGGCACCTGGCCGAGCAGGAGGTCCGCCTCGATCAGGCACGGCCGGTCGAACTCGACGTACCGATGGAACTCGCTGGCCATTGCCGTGATCATCGCCATGTCCGGGAAGGCGATGGTCT
This sequence comes from Streptomyces sp. NPDC046939, assembly GCF_040644575.1. Taxonomy (NCBI): domain Bacteria; kingdom Bacillati; phylum Actinomycetota; class Actinomycetes; order Kitasatosporales; family Streptomycetaceae; genus Streptomyces; species Streptomyces sp. NPDC046939. Next base: position 113,541 of record NZ_JBEYWV010000027.1, on the reverse strand, counting down.
GGGTGGCCTGACGGGCCGCCTCCACAAGGAGCATCCCGGGCACATGATCCGTCGCGTGGTCGAAGAGGACCGGGTGGCGGCCGTCGACCCTCAGCCGGAACACGCCCTCAGCCCCGCCGGACGAGAGGACGACGTCCCGGGGGCGGTCCCGGCCCACGCGCTCCGCGGCAAGAGGCTCCGGTCCGGCCGCGGGCAGGTCCGAGCTGAGCACCGTGCTGTAGGGGCCCCGCAGACGGGCGATGACCGAAGGCGAATGGTTGGTGAAGCGCGTCGTCGCGCTGCCCAGGAGGGTCCTGTCGCGCCAGAGCGTGACTGACATCGACAGTGCGGCGAGGCGGTTGCCCCGGCGCACGACGTCCTGGCACTGGATCTCGAGGCGGATCTCGGCCGGGACCGAGGCGGCCAGCAGCGCCTCCTGCTGCACGGACCAGGTCAGGTTCTCCCAGATCTGGCTGTGGTCGCCGGGCGCGCCGTACCCGAGGTGGCTGAGCAGCGGTATGCACTGACGCACCGTCTCGGCCACGAGCAGCGGGTCGTGCCGCCCGGCGACGACGTCGTAGAAGCTGTGGGTCCGGGGCCACTGCGCGGTGACCGTGAAGGCGTCGGCACCGCGTCTTTCGTAGCCGGTGAGGAGGACTTCGCTGGCGGCGGACTTGTGGACCAGTTGCCGCGACACCGCGGTGGGTCCGGAAGTCGGGACGGTGTGGAACGTGGGCATAGCAGCACTCCGAACATCACGAACAGACGCCTGCGGGCGAAGAAGTGGGCACGAACGTCGTCGTCCGTGAGGACTCAAGATCTGCGCATCTGCAAGATAAAGGACGACTGTTTTTTTTGTCGACCCGCTTCCACACCGCCTGCGGGCATGCCCTGGCCGAACAGGAAGAACAAACGGCAACTTCTTGGATACTGACGGCGAGGTGACATTCGGCAGAAGAATTGCCTGTTCAGAGCGGTTGCTGAATGCTTGACAGGCACATGGCGATCCCCTTCGACGGGGTCGGGCACACACCCCGACCGTGACGATCGTCACATCGGCCCATGCGGCAAGCACGACCTTAAACAGGGCGATCGTTATGTAAATTATGGGCACGTCGAGTTGAACGCCGACGGAACAGCCGCCCGGCTGCTGCTCGTTTTGGGTTGATCTTTACTTCCGGTGGCGCGGGACGGGCCGCGCGCCGCACAGCAGACAAGGGCAGGACCATGACACAGGAGCGGGCCGCGCGGACACGAGCGGCCCTCATCCGGGCCGCCGCCGTCGAGTTCGACCGCTACGGCTACGCGACCACCTCCATGCACAGGATCGCGAAGTCCGCAGGGCTCTCGACGGGCGCCATCACCTTCCACTTCGCCAGCAAGGACGCGCTCGCCGACGCGGTCGTCGATCAGGCGCGCCGGCTCAGCCACGACCTTCCGGAGCGGGCCGTGCGCCCCATTCCGGAGCGGCAACCGTTGGTCAGGATCGGCGCCTTGGTCTCCGAACTGCTGCGCTGCGTTCACGACCATGCCGAAGTCCGCGGCTCCGTACGGCTCGAACTCGACCGGCCCCACGCGCGACCGACATGGTCGGCGCGCTGGTTCGAGGCGGTCAGGGAACTGGCCGCGCAGGCGCAGGGCAGCGGAGGGCTCCCCGGGCACCTGCGCGCCGAACAGATAGAGATGCTCGTGGCCCTGTTCGTATACGGAGCGAACCGCGGGAGCCACGAGCGGGCAGTGCCCTGGGAGGACTGCTCCCAGTTGTGGGCCGCTGTGTGGGAAGGTGTGCAGCGGAATTCCGGTGACCCGCAGGCGACGTCAAGTTCCATGTGAACGTTAAAATAAAGAGCGATCGTTTTCCGAAGGGACGGGTCCTCCGATGTCCAAGCGCCAAGAGCGTGCTGTGCGCACGCGGGAAACCGTCCTGCAAGCGGCGGCCGAAATCTTCGACGAGTGCGGGTACCACGCTGCCAGCATCCGGACGATCATGGATCGTGCCCAGGTCACGCAGGGTGCCATGTACTTTCACTTCAAATCGAAGCGCGACATCGCCGAGGCGGTCCTGGCGGCCCAGCAGAGCTTCGTCGAGTTGCCGAGCGGGCAGGACGGACTGCAACGCCTCATCGACACCAGTTATCACCTCGCGCGCGAACTCCAGGAGAACGTCCTTTTTCGGGCCAGCGTCCGCCTCGCCGTGGAGCAGCAGGAGTTCGGCGGCTGCGACGCGACCGCGTACGACGAGTGGGCGGACCAGTTCCACCGCCAGCTGACGGCCGCCCGCGCGCGCAACGAACTCCGCTTCGGCTTCGACGACCGCGAGTTCGCGACCATCCTGATGGCGTCGTACTCGGGAGTGCAGCTCTACTCCCACATCTCGACCGGCCGTCGCGACCTCATGCAGCAGATCGCCGCGCTGTGGCGCTATTTCCTGCCCGCGGTCGCGCGCGAGGAGGTCCTCACGCGCCTGCACGTCACTCCCCCGACGCCTGCCCGGACCGGCCTCGCCGTCTGACATGCGGATCGTCCTGACCGGAGGAACCGGCTTCATCGGCTCCGCCGTGCTGCGCGAACTGTCGCGCCTGCGGGAGAGTGACGGCGGGCAGCGGCACATCCGCGTGCATGCCGTCGGCCGTCGTCGGCCCCACGGGCTCGATCCCCTGCGCGACACCTGGGTGCCGTCGGATCTCGCCCGGCCCGCCTCCCTCGCCGGTGTGTGCGCCGGCGCGTCCGCGCTGCTGCACTTCGGCGGGGTCCTGAGCGGGGACGCGGCCGTCTGCCGCAGGGTGAACGTCGAGGGCACGGCCGCGCTGATGCGCGAGGCGCTTCAGGCTGGGGTCGGCCGGATCGCCCACCTGTCGACCGCCGCCGTCTACGGGCGCGGGCCCCACCGCCTGCGACACGTCGACGAGGTGCCCCCGGCTCCCGTGTCCGTCGCGAGCGCGAGCCGGTGGACCGCCGAACGTCACGCGCTGGATGCCGGGGCGGCCGTGCTGAGGCCGGGGCTCGTTCTCGGGCCCGGCGACCGGTGGGTGGCGCCCGCGCTCGCCGAACTCGCCCTGCGCGTCCCGGCCCTGTGGGACGGCGGCGCCCACCGGCACTCACTCGTCACCGTGGACAGCCTCGCGAAGCTGGCCGTCGGCACCGTCCTGGGCGAACGGCTCGTTCCCGGCGGCGTCTACCACGCCCATCACCCCGAGCCCTCCACCACGAAGGAGATCCTCGACAGCCTCGCCGGGCTCGGGGCGCTCCCCCGCCTGACACGGTGCCTGCCCTGGCGGGAGTCTTTGGAGGCGTTCCACGCGTCACGCGGAGCCGTCAGCGAGCGACAGTTCGCCCTGCTCGCCCTGGAACACACCTACGAGAGCAGCGACATCTGGGAGCGCACGCACCTCTCCCCCGGCCCGGCCGCACACATCCAGCTGGCCGGTACGGGCTTGTGACGCCCGTGTCCGGCGCGGCCATGGGGATCACCTATTCCCAGCACGCGAGTCAAGTCGGGGTGCATCCGCCCGGGGGTGATGGTCGTGATGGTGTATTCCGCGACGTCATTGAGGACAAAGGGGTCCTGCGCCGCAATCCGTTCGATGGTCGGACGGTCGACGTCACGTGCGATGATCACGCCACCCAGCGAAGTGGGTACGGTCTGGCCGGAGATGAGGAAGGTGCCGTCCTCGTGGTGTCGCTCCAGATAGGCGACGTGGTCGCGGACGAAAGGTTCGGCCTGCTGTTCAGAGGCCGTGTAGTGCAGAGACAGCAGATGCAGCATGCTCTTCTCCCGTTGTGCGACGATCGCGGGTGATCATGCCACCACGTACTCCCCTCCAGAAATGCGCGTCAGCGGGAGGGGCGAAGGCTTGGTGGGTGGTCGCGTGTAGCCCCGAGGGTCAGGTTCTCTGATTAAGAGTCCGGGTGAGTTCCCGGTTCGTGGCTGGACCCCTGAACCGCTGAACCCGGGCCGGGGCGTCACCGGAAGCGAGGGAGCCGTCTCCAAAGGCCGAGCGCGGCTCTGCCGCCCCGCGCAACAGGTGGCTTGGACTTCACTCTTGTCGCACCGAACGTCGTCGCCGAGTTCAGCGGTGACAGCGCTGCTGATGATGGCCATGCTCTGGCGGGGTTCTTGGCTCCTGCGGTGACGCCACGGGTGAAGGAGCGACCCTCATCTCGGGGAGTCCTGGCCCGGCGCCGGATTACGTAGCCACACCCTGTGATGTAACCGCGCTGGCGGTTACATCACCGAGAGTGGCGGCGACATCAACACGATGCACCACGAGACCGACGTCGCAGCATTCGGTGACCTGGTCCTGCACTGACCCATCGGCCGAAGCGTCCAAGGGGGCTCTCGTCCCGACGACTGTGTCGAGGGGCTGCGGCGGGTGCGAGGTTGGAGCGGACCTGAGACCTGGTGGCCTTGTCGGGCAGGGCGGCCGGGGGCAGTGGTGGCGCTCACGAGCCGGTCGGGGCCCGGCGCCTGACCGGGAACGGCCCCGCCGCACCCGGCTCCTGGACCCCGGTGACCCTGACCTTCCGCGACGGCTCGATGGGGGTGCGCGAATACGCCTCGCGGGCTCAGGCGCCTCGGGTGGGGCGGATGGCCGGCACGAACGGCAGGCGGGCCGCGTCCAGCGTGGTGCGGAAGTTGTCGATGTCGCCGTGAGCGCGTGGATGATCGGCCGCGGCAAGGGCCACGTGGTCGTCCACGCCTACCACTGACCCACCAGCTCCCCGACCGCCCGGCGCAGCTACGCGCCGGGCGGATGCGTGCCGCTGGGAAGGGGTTGGCGTCCAGGCTGGGCAAGCTGGGCAGGCAATGTTCCCGTTGCGGTGAACGCCTCGGTGAGCGGGGTGATCAGCGAGGCGAAGCGGCGGGCGCCCGCGGTGCCGATCGGCGCCCAGAGTGCGGCGCAGTGTTCGTCCGTCTCCTCCTCGATGCGCTCGCGTGCCGCACGGCCGGCGTCGGTGATCGTGCAGGTGGAGTCGATCCAGCCGCGGGCGACCAGGCGTGACGTCGCGGCGCTCCACTCCTCGTCGTTCCACTGCCGGGTCGCTCGCGCGAGAGGTGCCGGCAGGCGGCCGGTCGCGGTGTGCAGGACGAGGCAGTCGCACGGGCCGAGTCCGTTGTCGGCGAGTACGACGAGGTGAGCGTCGCCGCGCCATTCGCGCGCCACGGTGATCTGCTGCCAGAGTGCGACGAGGGGGTCCGCGGGGAGCGCGATCGAGGCGTTCGCGGCGGCCAGCACCTTGCCGGCGTAGTCGGCGCCGGCGACGACCGGGTCGATCAGCGAGCGCGCCTCGGCGAGATGGGTGTGTGTGAGGTGTACGCCGACGCGCCGCATCGCCCGGCCCGCGGCCAGGAAGCGGGCAGCCTGCCATCGCTCGGGGGGCGCGGCCTCCCAGACGCCCTCCATGGCCCGTACGGCACGTGGGCTGAAGTTGTAGAAGGCCGCGAGGGTGACCTGCCAGGGAACGGCGCCCAGCGCGGCCGACCGGAAGGCCAGGTAGGCCGGTCCGGACTCCGTCACGCCGAGCCCGGCCGCTTCCTCGGCGGTCTCGGGGACGAGGTAGATGAACAGGTGGGCGGCGCTGACGGCGTGGCTGACTTCGCGGACGGCGGTCAGGTCGATCGAGTCGTCGCCGGTACCGGCGCGGTGGGCCAGGGCGTCGGGGTGCATGGTCGTAGTGTCTTCTCCAGGGGTGCGGATCGGTCGGCGATGTCAGGCGGCTGTCTCGGCGGCGGGCGTCTCTGCGGTGGCGGTCAGCACCGCGCGCCCGAGGGTGTGACCGGCCATGGTGAAGCCGAGGACGGCCGGTGTCGCGTCGGCGGGGACGCCTATGGAGGGGACGTCGAGGGCGTGCACCACGACGAAGTAGCGGTGCGGTCCGTGTCCGGCCGGCGGTGCGGCGCCGATGTAGCGGGCCGCGCGGGCGTCGTTGGGCAACTGGTAGGCGCCTGCGGGCAGTTGCGCGCCGGCGTCCTCACCGGCGCCCTCGGCGAGTTCGGTGACGGTGGCGGGGATGTCGGCGACCGCCCAGTGCCAGAACCCTGACCCGGTGGGGGCGTCAGGGTCGTAGACGGTGACGGCATAGCTCTTGGTGCCCTCCGGCGCGCCGCTCCAGGAGAGCTGCGGAGACATGTCCTTCCCGCCGGGCAGGCCGGAGGAGAGCTGCTCGGGCGGCCAGGGCGCGCCGTCGCTGACGGTGGTGCTGGTGACGGTGAACGAAGCCGCCTGCGGGAGGCGGGCGAAGGGGTCGTTGGCAGACACAGCGGTCGCTCCTTCCGGATGAGTGGATGAGGGGCCCTCATCCACTGTGAATCGACCGTAACACGGATAATCGATTATTGGCGGAATCCTTCACGTGACCGTCTAGGATGGCCCCATGGCTCAGACGGTGGCTCAGACGGCTCCCTCATCGGCTCGGCCGGGCAAGCAGATGCTCTCCGAGCAGGTCTACGCACACCTGCGGGACGCGATCATGCGCGGGGACCGTCTCCCCGGGGCCGCCCTCAAGCCGCAGGAGCTGGCACGGGAGCAGGGCGTGAGCCTGGCCGTCGTGCGCGAAGCGCTCGTACGCCTGGTCGGCGACGGACTCGCCGACCGGCTGCCCAACCGCGGTTTCGCCGTACCGTCCTTCTCCGACCAGCGGTGGCAGGAGATCGCGGAAGCGCGTCGGACCATCGAACCGGTCGTCCTGCGCATGGCGATCGAGCGCGGCGACGTCGACTGGGAGGTTCGCGTGCGGGCCGCCCATCACCGCCTGGCGCGTACTCCGCCGTACGAGGCGCAGGAAGGCGAGTTCTACACCGCCGCCTGGGCCGAGGCGCACAGGGTCTTCCACCGCAGCCTGCTGGAGGGGTGCGGCAACCGCGCGCTGCTTGAGACCTTCGACCGGTTGTGGACCGCGAGCGAGCTGGCCCGCCGGTGGTCGGCGTACCGCAACCCCCACCGGGACGGCGCCGAGGAACACCGCAGGCTGGAAGAGGCGGCACTGGCCCGCGACGCCGAGACCGCGGCCGCGCTCCTCGTCCGGCATCTCACCCTGACCGCGTCGGCCCTGAGCGACGACAGGACCGAGCAGGCCGACTAGCGGTTGTCCGATGGGGTGTGTGGCTCCGTCCCTCATCTGTTCAGTGGGCTGTTTGCCCGGGAAGAACCGATTCGGCTGATCCCGATCGGGGGAGTGTGCGTGCGGCGGCGGAAGGCGAGGGGCATCTGTGGCTGCGACCACATGAACGTCCAGAAAGGACACCCCGTCATGTTCCTGCGTTCCCTCAGCGTCGCGGCCGGCGCCGCCCTGCTCATGATCGCCGTGCCCGGCTCGGCCACCGCCGCGGGCGGCCAGTTCCGCTACTCCTACACCACCGCTGACGGGTACGAGGCCACCGGATTCCTGACCAACCCCGCCAGCGAACAGTGCATCAACCTCGCCCCCGCCGCCTCCGAGCCCGGCGCCGCCGCGCGGGCCCCCAAGAACCACACGGACGCCACCGCCACCGTCTTCCTGGGCACCGACTGCGAGGGCGACACCTACTACACCCTGCCGCCCGGCAAGGGCGCCTCCGACCGCCTCCTCGTACGCTCCGTCGTCTTCTCCTGATCCCTCGTAGAGCTGCGGCTGTGCTGTGCCCTGGCGGGTGAGGGCGCAGGCCACCGCACAGCCTCGCGCGGGGCGGCTCCGTCAACAGTCACGGGCTCTCGCAGGTTCGGCGGTACGGCATGTCCCCGACGTAGGTGTTCCAGTGGGCGGGAGACAGGGCCCCTGCCGTGCGGCGGCACAGTGTGGTCACCGCGTGGTCCGGGTCGATGTCGAAGGTCTGGAGGAGTACGTGGGTGCCCGCCGCGCGTAGCTTGCCGCCGTCCTGGGAGAAGGCCAGGGAGACGATTCCGTCGCCGGCTGTGGGGAGGCCGGAGCCCAGTTGCTGGCGGGAGTTGACGTCCCACAGCCGGAGTGTGCCGTGCGATCCGACGGCGGCCAGGGTGGCCGCGTCGGGGGAGAACGCCAGGGCGGTGGTCTCCTCGCGTTCCCCTGGTGCGCCGTCGGTCAGGCCGCCGGAGAGCAGGCCGAGTGAGGTGTGCCGTCGGGCGTCCCACAGCGTGATGCGGCCGGAGGGGTCCGTCATGGCGATCAGTGCGCCGTCGCTGCTGAGCGCGGATACGCAGGCGCAGTCCCCTACCGGCAGGTGCCGGGTCCTGCCGGTGGCTGTGGTGATCAAGACGCCGTCGCTCGTCAGCAGGGTGCGGCCGTCGGCGGCGGCTGTTCCCACGTCGGTACTCGTCCCGGAGTCGTCCCCTTCGTCCTGCACGCGGATGGTGCGCAGTTTCTTGCCGCTGGAGGCGTTCCACACGGTGATGCCCGCCTCGTCGCCTGCCGTGCGCAGCTCGTGTCCGTCGGGCGAGAGCGCGAAGGTCATGAAGGAGCCGGGCTCAGTGGTGCGCAGCTCGGTGAGCCGGTGGTGGCGTCGGGTGTCCCAGACCGTGATGCGCTCAGAAGTGCTGAAGTCGTCCAGGCGGCCGGAGCCGTAGGCGAGACGGCTTCCGTCCGCGCTCAGCGACAGGATCGGTTCGTACAGGTCGGCGTCGTCGGCGGGTGGTGGGGTCGGAGACGGGGCGTCCGAGAGATGGCGGCCCGTGCGTGCGTCGAAGAGGCTGAGGCGGTGGATCTTCTTGTCCTGGCGCAGGACGGCCAACGTGCTGCCGTCCTGGCTGAGGACGGTCTGCCGTAGGGGGTGAGCGCGCCAGTCCGGTGTGAGTGCCGCACTCACGTCGAGCGCGTGGACGGTCTTTTTGCCGCCGGGCGCCTGCTCGACGTAGCGCAGGACGCGGGTGTGCGCATCGATCCGTAGATCCGTGGGATCGCCGCCGTCGGTCAGGAGGTGGCGGAAGACGGGAGCCTCTGGGCGGTCCAGGCGCCAGAGGAGGATGTCGGTGGAGCCACGGCTCACCGCGTACCGCCCGTCCGGCGTGAACAGGGCTTCCTGCGGCTCCACTTGTTGGAGTCGGGGCAGCTCCTTGCCGGTGGAGACGGTCAGTCTCCGCAGCCCGTAAGCGTCTTCCACGGCCAGGTAGCGACCGTCCGGGGTGAATTGCAGTCTGTCGTCCGGTGCGCAGGTGCGTCGGCCATGCCAGGCCGTGTCGGCGCGGCGGTTCGAGCGCATGTCCCACAGGACCACACCGCGTGTCGTGCACAGGGCCAGCAGTCGGTTGTCCAGGCTGACGTCGCTGCCGGCCATCGTGCTGATGTCGGGGAACGTACGGGAGAACAGTTGCCGTCCGGAGCGCAGGTCCCAGACGTCCATACGGTCGTCGGTCTGGGTGAGGAGGGCATTCCTGCTGAAGCTCTGCATGGTGGCCCCTGTGCTCACGGCACCACCGACGCTGCCTGTCGGCGTCCCGGGTCCGACCGCCCCGATGACGACTTCGTCGGTTTCGGTGAGCGGCTCGGAGGGGCCGACGGGGCGCCCCTGGTAGTGGGCGGCCCGGATGTTCCACAGGCGCTGTTGGTAGCCCGTGTCGGTGGACACGAGCAGGTAGCGTCCGTCCGCGCTGATGTCGATGTCCTCGGCTGGGGCACCGTCGGTGTGCGGCGCCTTGTAGGTGCCCGTGCGTCGGTGGGTCCGGAGATCCCAGAGCGTGACCTGTTTCTTGCCTACGTCGATCAGCGTGCGGCCGTCGGGGCTGAGTCGCAGGGTGCTCTCGGACTCCGTGGGTGGTGTGAAGGGCGGCAGTTCGTCCTGGCCCAGTGCTCCGAGCAGCGCCGAGCGGGTTTCCGGTGTGGGGCTGAGCCGCCAGGCGGCGATGCTGAGCTGGAGTGCGGTGCGCGGTTCGGAGGTGCGCAGGTCGACGGCCGCGGTGGCCGCGCGGCGGGCGGCGGCGTCGACGCGCCGGTGTTCGCTCGTCCGGTTCTGCTGCCAGGCCACGACGCCCGCGATCAGGGTGAGTACAAGGAGCAGACACGCGACGCCGGTCACGGTGCGCCGTCGTCGGCGGTCGCGGGTGCGGGCCGCCACGGCCGCGTCCAGGAACTCGCGTTCATCGGGGGTCAGGCCCATGTGGTCCGGGTCACCGAGCGCCTCCTCCGCTTCGGCCAGCCGTGCTCCGCGGTACAGCGAGCCCGCGTCCCGGTCCAGTTCGACCCAGAGGGCCGCGGCCTCGGTGAGGCGGCGCAGGACGCGCAGCCGGTGGCGGTCCTCCTCGATCCAGCCGCGCAACCGGGGCCATGCGGTGATCAGCGCCTCGTGGGCGAGGTGGACCGTGCTTCCGTCGAGGGTGATCAGGCGGGCGCGGGCGAGGCGGTCGAGTACGGCGTCGAGTTCGGGGGCGATTTCGGGGGCGAGTCCGGGGTCGGCGGGCGGGCGGTCGTCCCGCGCCGGTCCGCGTCGAGCGCCCGCGTCCGTCCGGAGCTCCGAACGGTCCACGGGGCGGCATGTGTCGGCGGTGCCGTCGCCGGGGGCGATCAGGCGGAGCATGATCCGGCGTGCCAGGGTCGCCTCGGCGTCGGTGAGCGTGGCGTACACGTCCTCCGCGGTCTGGGCGATGGCGCCGCGCACGCCGCCCGCGGCCTCGTACGCCCGCAGGGTCAGTGCTCTGCCCGAGCGCCGACGCCAGGTCTCGAGGAGTGCGTGCGAGAGCAGGGGCAGGCCGCCCGGTTCGCCGGCCACCTCGTCGAGCAACTGGGCGGTCAGGGCGCGCTCCACGGTCAGTCCCCGTACCCCGGCCGGACCGACGATGGCCCGGCGCAGGTCGTCGCGGCTCATGGGGCCGACGGGCACGCTCGCGTCGCCGATCACCCGTACCAGCTCCGGGTGTTCGAGGCAGCGGCCGTAGAAGTCGGCGCGTACGCCGAGCACCAGCCGCAGGCGGCTGCCTCGTTGTCCGGCCGTGAGCAACATGTCGATGAAGCGGGCGCGTTCGGCCGGATCCGAGCAGAGGGTGAAGACCTCCTCGAACTGGTCCACCACCACCAGCGTGTCGCCCGCGCCCTCGGCGGGGCGCAGTCGGTCCGCGTGGGTGCGGGCCGGGTGTGCGCCGGGCGTCAGGATCCGTATCGCGGCGAGGCGCAGGGCGGGTTCGGTGCGCGGAGCGGACTCGCCGCGCAAAGCGGACTCGCCGCGCAAAGCGGGCTCGCCGCGCAGAGTGGGTTCGCTCGCCTGTCTGAGGCGGGGGACCAGGCCGGCCCGCAGCAGGGACGACTTACCGCTGCCGGACGAGCCAAGGACGACCGCGCAACGGTGTTCCCGGGCCAGTTCCACAAGATCGTCGATCAGTTGGTCCCGGCCGAAGAACACGTCGGCGTCGCCCGGTTCGAATCGGGTCAGGCCCCGGTAGGGCGAGTCGGCGGAGGGCTCCTCCTCCCGTGGTACGGCCGCGACTTCGTTCGCCGCCTCCTGCCACCGTTTCTCCCATTCGGCGGGGTCCCCTCCGCATGCGGTCGCGTAGGCCAGGGTCACCGCCAAGGTGGGCAGCCGTTCTCCCGCCGCCGCCTGGGACAGCGCGGGTGGTGAGTACGACGATCTCTGTGCCATCGCTCGGTACGTCGGCCCGCCCGCCTCGGCGCGCAGCGCCCGTAACTCCGCGGCGAAACGCTGCACCGGCCCCGCGTCCGCGTCGAGCGGCTTCTCAGGACGCCCCATGTTCCTGTCCCCCTGCCAGTCACCCGGGTTGTCGTTCCCCGTTGTCGTTCCCCGTTGTCGATCGGCGCCCACGGTAGGGCGCCCCTTGGTGGGCGGCCAGACCGTTTCCGGCGCCTGCCGCCGTTGATTACCTGCACGAACGAGGGCTGCTAATCAATCCGGCGCGCGGTGAAGTCGTTGTCGAGCGGCACCGCCCGGCGCCGTTCACCGCCCGCCGTCCGTACGACGGACCGGCCGGCACACACGTGCACCACGAGACAAGACAGCGACAGGAAGGAACTCCCATGACCGAGCCCGCACAGACGCCGCCCGAGATGCCGCCCTACCCCGTGGGCGGTGCGGGGATCTTCGACGTGGACCCCGACCAGAGCGGTGTCAGCCAGAGCCCCGACGCGGTCGTGACCGGCGATGTCCAGGTGCTGACGGAAGACGTGGAGGTCTGACATGGGCAACGTACAGGGCATGCTGGCCGCCGCACGCAAGCTCCTTGGCACCGCGGAGCACCCGCCCGGCTCGAACCGCAACCTCGTCACCAAGTGGTACGGGTTCTCCGGCCCCTGGTGCGACATGGCCGTCAGTTACGCGGCCGCCCACTCCGACAACCTGTCCGCGATAGGCGGGAAGTTCGCCTACACCGTCGCCCACGCCCGCGCCTTCCAGAGCAAGGGCCGCTGGCACTACGGGATCGGTGGGATCCGCCCGGGTGACGTCGTGTTCTTCGACTGGTCGGGGTCCCGCTCCATCGGCGCCATCGACCACGTCGGCATCGTCGAGGCGGTGCACTCCAACCGTACGATCACCACGCTGGAGGGCAACACGTCCGACGCCTTCCGGCGCCGGCGGCGCAACGCGGCCTGCATCGTCGGCTACGGGCGTCCCGCCTACAAGGGCGGCAGCGCTCCGATGCCGAGCACCGACGGCATCCTGCGCAAGGGCTCCAAGGGGCAGGCCGTCAAGACGCTCCAGAAGAACCTGAACACGGTGCAGAACGCCAAGCTCACCGTGGACGGTGACTTCGGGGCCGCCACCGACAAGGCAGTGCGCGTCTTCCAGGCGGCGCACCACCTGACGGTCGACGGTGAGTACGGGCCAAAGTCGGCGGCGATGATGAAGGCGGCCCTCGCCGGTCGCAGCAAGCCGATCCGGCCGACCGCCCTCGTCGCCACCGGCGCGCTCGAGGTCGACGGCGAGTTCGGGCCGGCCACCTGCGCCGCGCTCCAGCGGACGCTGAACAGCCGGATCCAGGCCGGGCTCGATGTCGACGGGGCGTTCGGGCCGCTCACCATCAGCGCGCTCCAGCGCTATCTGAAGGTGACGCAGGACGGTGTCGTCGGCCCGAAGACGGTCACGGCTCTCCAGGCGCACCTGGGCGCGGCCACCGATGGCGAGTGGGGGCCGGACACCACCCGCCTGTTGCAGAAGGCACTGAACGGCGGCGCCTTCTAGCGCTTGCCCGGGGCGTTCGCCCAGGCACTCGCCCGGGCCGGGAGGCCGCCGCGGTCATCGCTGGCGCGGTCTTCCGGCCCGGGCACAGGTCAGTCCTGCGGCCCTCGACATCCAAGCCTCCCGACGCTCCAGGCCAGTATGGGGTTTCAGTACGGGGAACGCGCCGGGTGGGGACCAGCCCTTCGAGATCCGGTTCCGTGCCCCGGGCCGATCTGTTGTGGTCGGCCCGGATCACCAGCTATCCGCACTCCATCGAGCGCGTCCCGGGACCGGCTGCACGTGTTCGGTCCCTCCAGCAGCCACCAGCGACCTGGCCAATTGACGGGGTGCAATATCGCGTAGCCAATGGGTTGCTGTGCTGGCAGTCTTGGAGCGTGCCAGGGGGTGTAGCTCAGAGGCCAGAGCGCCGGTCTCCAAAACCGGATGCCGCAGGTTCGACTCCTGCCGCCCCTGCAACAAGCCACGATTCGCGCGGCGTAGCCGTCCGTGTCTACGCTTCACCGCGCCATGGTGCTGAAGCGCCGGAAGCAGCCGGAAGCATCGGCAGGCCTGCCGCCACGTCGGATGCCAGGCCCCCTCCTCCGGCAGCGGACCGCGGGCAGCTCCGCCCAGCCGCCCTGCGGGATCCGGGTCGCCCACCGGGGCACAGGGCCGGAGACCAAGAGGCCATGATCCGTGAAGTGGCCGCGGCGAACCTGCGATTCGCCGGGTCCCAGGCCAAAACCACGCGCTTGTAGTTGCCGTGGAGGCGGCGCTCGAACTCGGCGTAGGTGCACGGCACGCCGGAGATGCCCATCATCTCGCTCACCCGCCGCCGCCCCACCAGGGTCAAGCTCTCGGTCTCGTGTAGGTGGCGGCGCTGACGGCCGTACAGATCGATCCAGTCTCGGCCCGACAACCGTGGTTGCCAGGACGTAGGGCAAGCCCTCGCCAGCTATCCGATGGTGGCCGTGGACCGTGTCGTCGTACCGCCTCTGCCTGGCGCGTCCTCACCCCTGGTTGTTGTCGAGCAACCAGGAGATGCGCGGAACGCCGTAATCCGCAGGAACGCGATCGACGTCCCGTGGAGGTAGTCACGGGGGAACTCGTAGTGCGCGATCCACGGGTAGATCTGCTCGAAGCCCCGCTACGGATCCATGTGCCAGATGCGGCACGACCGGCTGTGACGGCCGCGGCCGGTCCCTTCCGTGGGAAGCCGTGCTGTGGAAGGGGCCCGAGTGATGGCCCGTCACGCCATCGCGGTGGTCGCTGCCTCCTGGAGCAGAAAGGCCGCGAGGGCGGCGAAGGTCACTCCGGCGATCGTGTTCACCGTGACGGCCGTGCGGCGGCCCCGGACCAGGCCCTGGCCGAGTCGGCCCGCGCACAGGCCGATGGTGCTGTCCCAGAGGAGCCCCATCACCAGGAAGATCAGTCCGAGGATGAGCAACTGGAGCCAGAGCGGGCCGTGGCCGGGGCTGGTGAAGCGGGGGAGGAACGCGGCGAAGAACAGGACGGTCTTCGGATTGAGCAGATTTGTCAGGACGGCCCGGCGCAGCACCTGGTGCTCGGGCGGCGTCCGGGGAGCGGCATCCGGCACCTCGCGGGCCGAACGGATCGTGGTCACCGCCAGCCGGCCGAGATAGAGACCGCCTGCCAGTTCCACGAGGACCAGCGCGGCCGGGGTCGAGCGCAGCAGGACGGCGAGGCCGAGTGCGGCTGCGGTGACGTGCACGACCATGCCCAGGGCCATGCCGGTGGCGGAGACCAGACCGGCCCGGGGTCCGCGCTCCAGGGCCACGGCCACGATGTACGCGGCATCGGGCCCTGGAGCGACGGTGATGACCGCAACCGCCGCCAAGTAGGCCGGCAGGAGAGTGAGGTCCAGCATGACAACCTCCGAGCCCTGAGCGACGTAACGCTTGCATGGCTTTCATCACGTTACCTACTCGGGTGGCCCGATGCAACGTGATGACGACCCTTAGCGCGTTACGATGGGGCATGGCACTCACTCTCACGGACATCCCCCTTGAGACGCTGACGCGGCTCGTCAACGGCTGGGGCACGTTGCCGCGCCAGGAGGACGGCCGGGGGCAGGACCCGCACCTGCCGGTCGCCGATGTCGCGCCCGGCCTCGGCCTGCCCGAGCACGTGAGCGCCGCGCTGACCCCTGAGTCGCTCGCCGACGCGGCGGACCGTCTGCACCCCGTCTTCGCCGCGCCGGACGCCGGGACGTGCGCGCGGGAACTGACCGGCCTGCTGTCCGCCGCCGGGGTGCGCCCCGTCGTGGAGAGCGACGACGCCGGGGCGCTCCGCGCGCTCTGGTGCGTCGACGACGCCGGGCAGGCGCTGCTCGCGGCGGCGGCGACCACCCTGCGCCGGTACCTCGCCGAGCACGGGTTCACGCGTATCGGGATCTGCACCGCCGGCCACTGTGCCGATGTCTACATCGACCAGTCGCCGGGCGGCCGTCGCCGGTTCTGCTCGGTGACCTGCCAGAACCGGACGCGCGTCGCGGCGTTCCGCAGTCGCAGAGCGGCTGCCGCCGAGGGCGCGTCCGGTTCTGGGGGCCGGGTCAGGGGCGGGTGAGCGAGGGGGCGCCGCTCCTCACCCAGCGGCGTCTCCCGCATGCGCTCTTCCCGGAAGATCTGACTCCTGCCGAACGCCTGACGGGCTGACCCGACGGACAGGCCGAGGCGTTTCGTCAGCCACCACCCATGTCGAACTGCTCCGCGTGTTCGGAATCCGCGGTCGGCCTTCTTCTACCGTTCCGGAAGAGCTTCAGGCGCGGGAGGTCGAAGCTCGGCGTTATGTCGGGGAATTCAGGTGGAGGCAGTGGAGTCGGTTGTGCGGTTGGAGAAGGCACCGGAGGATTGGTTAGGGCTGGAGATCACCCGGGAGGGTCTGCCGGGTGTGCTGCCGGTCCGAGCAAGGGGCGGCGGTCCGGGGGGAATGGGTGCCCGGACCGTTCGTGGTGTCTGTCACCTCGTCAGTTGGGCCGGATCGTCCAGGCGTGTCAGCTTGTGTGGGTTGCGTACCACGTAGATGCGTGTGATGCGGGCGTTCTCGATCTCCAGGCTCACCGCGGCCGGCTCGCCGTCGAAGTCGATGCGGCCGGCGGGGGCGCCGTTGAGCCACACGGGTGTCGTGTCGAGCGCCTCGACGAGCTGTTTCGCCCTGGCGAGCACCGGCGCCACTTCGGTGGCGCCGCGGATCGGTGCCAGCGCGGCCGCGACGATCCCGCCTCCGTCGGCGATCATGACCACGTCGGGGGACATGACGTCGAGCAGGTCCTGCAGTTTGCCGGTGCGCATCGCGGTCAGGAAAGGGTCCACGACGGCCTGTTGCTCGGTGCGGCTGACCTGCATGCGCGGTCGGCGGGCCGCCACGTGCTCGCGGGCGCGCCGCGCGATCTGCCGTACCGCGGATGCTGTCTTGCCGACGGCCGTGGCGATCTCCCCGTACGGCATGTCGAAGACCTCGCGGAGTACGAACACGGCGCGTTCGGTCGGTGCGAGCGTTTCCAGGACGGTCAGCATCGCGATGGAGACGCTTTCCGCGAGTTCGACGTCCTCCGCCACGTCGGGGCTGGTCAGCAGCGGCTCCGGGAGCCACTCCCCCACGTAGTCCTCGCGGCTGCGGGACAGTGAGCGCAGCCGGTTGAGGGACTGCCGGGTGACGGCCCGCACGAGGTAGGCCCGTGGTTCGCGCACCTCGGAGCGGTCGACGCCGGCCCAGCGCAGCCAGGTCTCCTGGAGCACGTCCTCGGCGTCGGCAGCCGAGCCGAGCATCTCGTAGGCGACCGTGAACAGCAGGTTGCGGTGGAGGACGAACGGGTCGTCGGTCATAGCGTCATGAGTCACAACTGTCACCGTGTCAGACTGCGTCGGTTGTCTGGGGGCGCTTGACGAGCGGGAGTTGGCAGGCCTCGGAGTAGCCCTGCGAGGTGATGCCGTGTGCGGTGTTGACCCGGGTGGAGAGGTTGGCGAAGCCGATGAAGACGGTCAGTTCCACCAAGCCCGCCGGGCCGAGCTGCTTGAGCAGGCTCGCCGACAGCTCGTCGGTGACGGTCGGCGGGGTGGTCGTCATCGCCTCGGCGTACTCCATGACCTCCCGCTCCAGTGGGGTGAACGCCTCGGAGTCCCGCCAGTTCGGGACCTGGCTGGCCTTGTTCAGGTCCAGGTTCTGGTTCAGCGCGGCGAAGTAGTTGATGTCCAGGCACCAACTGCATCCGACCTGCGCCGCCACCGTCATGTGCGCGAACGTCTTCAGTCCTTCGTCGACCGTGTTCCACTGGGCGGCCTTCGCCGAGAACTCCAGGTTGGAGGTGGCCACGGCCGGGTTGTTGAAGACCACCTCGACGGGCTCGGGCAGCGAACCGAACTGCGCGAGCAGCGCCTTCTTCATCTCGGCGGGGAGCTCGGCCTTGGGGATACGCGGTGTCATGGTGTTCTCCTTGTTTCAGCGGCCTCGCGGCCTGGTTGCCATGAAGACACCGTCCGGCGGGCGAGTGTGACAACCGCTTGTGCGTGGCGACGGACGTGGCCCGCCGTGGCGGCGGACGTCGCGGATGTTGTCGGTGTCGGCCGTATGACGTTGCACCGGTAGTTCTCCGACCGTTTCGGGCTGGTCAGTGCAGCTCTCGAGGAGTCGGTCGCGGCCGTCGACCAGGGCTCCCCTCGCGGGGCGATGCGGCGGACATCGCAGAGCCGCTCGGCGGCCCGGTACTCACTCTCATCGAGCGTCCTGGTGCCCCTGCGGCCTGGAGCCGCGAAGCGGTGCCCGATGAGCGCCGGCCATCCAGCTCTGTCCGTCCATGGGAGCGGCCTGAGTCTTGGGCGCGCCCGCGCGGGATGCCGTCGTGCGGGGAGATACTCGGGGCATGGCGCGGGACGAGGGAGAGGATCGGTGTGCGAACAGGAACCGGCCCGGTACTGGTGACCGACGCGGGGTCGTCGAGTCTGCGTCTGACCGTGTTCGGGGACGACGGTGAGGTCCTGAGCGAACATCACAGCGACTCTCCTCCCGGCGACAGCGCACCCGGATCGTTGAGGCAATTGCTGAGGGAAGGGCCGGCTCCCGTAG
This sequence comes from Streptomyces sp. NPDC046939, assembly GCF_040644575.1. Classification (NCBI taxonomy): domain Bacteria; kingdom Bacillati; phylum Actinomycetota; class Actinomycetes; order Kitasatosporales; family Streptomycetaceae; genus Streptomyces; species Streptomyces sp. NPDC046939. The sequence goes on along the minus strand of NZ_JBEYWV010000027.1, from coordinate 95,429 downwards.
CCGTGGGGCACCGCATCGTGCATGGCGGTCCCGGGGCGGCAGGTCACGCCCTGATCGATGATGAAGAGCGGGCCCGTCTGGACCGGGTGGCAGAGCTTGCGCCCTTGCACGTTCCGCAAGCGTTGAGCGTTGTGGACGCGGCCCGGGATCTGCTGCCCGACGTTCCGCACGTGGCTTGCTTCGACACGGTGTTCCACTCCGGTCTGCCGGACGCCGCACGGGAGTACGCCGTGCCCGCCCGCTGGCGCGAGGCGTACGGACTGCGCCGCTACGGCTTCCATGGCCTGTCCTACGCCTGGGCGCTGGCCCGCACTGCCGAACTCCTCGGGCGCCGCCCGGAGCATTTGCAGATGGTGATGGTGCACCTTGGCGGCGGTTGCTCCGCCTGCGCCGTGCGCGAGGGGCGCAGTGTCGACACGACGATGGGCTTCACACCGTTGGAGGGCCTGGTGATGAGCCGTCGCAGCGGCAGCGTCGACCCGGGAGCACTGACCTGGCTGCTGCGACGGAGGGGTGTGTCGGCGGACGAGATCGAGGACGCTCTGAACCACGAGTCCGGTCTCCTCGCCCTCTCCGGCACGTCGGGCGACACGCGTGACCTGGTCCGCGGCCGGGCGGCGGGCGACCAGCGTGCCGCGCTCGCCCTCGATGTCTTCACCCATCATTGCCGTCGCGGTATCGCCGGGATGGCCGCGTCCTTGAGCCGTCTGGACGCCCTCGTCTTCACCGGTGAGATCGGTGAGGACCAGCCGGAGGTACGGGATGAGGTGTGCGCCCGGCTGTCCGTGCTCGGCCTCACGGGAGGTCTGCGGCCCGTGGTCGCGGAGCGGCCTGAGATCGTCAGCGCGCCCGACGCACGTATTCCCGTCGTGGTCGTCCCTACCGGAGAGGCTCAGCAGATCGACCTCGAGACCCGGGCTCTTCTGGCTCGGACGGTGTGAGGGGCGTCAGCCGGATCCGCGGAAGATCGTGCCGGGAGTTGTAGTCGATGAGCCGCCCGATTCACTCGTGGACGAACGTCTCCCGTTCCCGGTGGTCCGTGCCGGGCTCCAGGATGCCGTAGAGGGCGAGTTCATCGAGAAAGGTCGTGCCGTACCCGCTCGGGGGGAGGCGCACTTCGAGGGCGCGCCGCGCTTGCGGGTGGCGGCGGGGATGTCGGGCACGGAGCCGGAGGGGGCGCTCCCCCGGATCGTCCCGGGCCGTGTTCCGGTCTCCCGGGCGAGCGCCTCGTGCAGCGTGTGGGCGGGCGGCCCGTCGTCGTCGGCCTCTGGGCCACGTGGTGCGGGCCCTGCCGCATGGTCAGCCCCGCCCTCGAGCAGGTCACCCGTGACCTCCCTAGACAGATCAAGCTCGTCAAGGTCGACATCGACAAGGACCCGCGGCTCAGCCGTCGTTTCGACGTGCAGGCTGTGCCGACCCTCCTCGTCTTGGACAAGGGCGGGACGAGGTCGGTCGGCAGGCCGGAGCGGCGCCCGCGCACGCCCTGCGCTGGTGGGTCGAGAAGGCGCTGGAGACCGGGGAACCACCGCGGGAGAGTGGAGACGGAACACCGCCACGGACGGCGGGCGCTCAGCCCGTTTCCGGAAGGAGGACCCCTATGGCCGCGATTCCCGACCCCCACCTGGCGATGGTGCGCCCAGTGACCCCGCGCACCCCCGAGGGCTGCGAGGAGTGCCTCAAGGAGGGTTCCCCCTGGGTACATCTGCGTCTCTGCCTGACCTGCGGACACGTCGGCTGCTGCGACTCCTCCTTCAACAAGCACGCCCGACGGCACGCGGGGGCCGACGGTCACCCCGTCGTGCGGTCCTTTGAGCCGGGAGAGGACTGGCGCTGGTGCTTCGTCCACGAGGCCCTAGTCTGATGGACTCGACCGAGCACTAAGGGGCAGCCGGTCCCTGAGTTCCTCGTGAGCCTCAGCGGGACCGTCGAGGTCGTCGGCGATCGGGCGGGCCCGGCGAGCGGAGGGTGGCCGTGCATGGACCCGGTCGGTTCCTCGGGGAACTCGGTCTCCTCGAAGGACAGGCGGCGTTCGACACCGGCGTCTTGCGCCGGGCGGGCGAGATCCTCGCCGTACCGGTGGGGCGGCCACGCGCTCATGGCGATCCGCCTCGTGCATGAGCACCGGGGACCGGGGACCGGGGAAGGAGGCGAGACCTTGCCACCGTGGGCTCCGAGGGACAACAGCCCGTCGCCAGCGGACTCGTGTCCTCCCATCGCGCGGCGCACGGGCCGGATGCCTTCTGATTGACTCCCCTGCCCGTCCGCCCGTTGGCGTGCATGACGCGCTTGCCGTCAGTCCATCAGTCCGTCTGCCCACGTCGGCCGAGGACAAGGCGACCGACTGGCGTGGGCACCACCTCCACGTCGGTGAAGCCGCCGGCCCGCAGTTCCGCGGGCAGGTCGTCCGCGCGTACGACGGCAGGACCCCACGGCAGTCGGCGACGAGTGCGTCGAGGGCCGAGCCCAGGTCGTCCGCCGGGGCGGCGAGTAAAATGGCGTCAGTCACCGCGCCGGCAGCCTGCGTCGGTTGACGTGTCCTCGGTGCTCAGACCCACTGCTGGAGGCCCACCGTGGCCGCCAGGTCCAGTTTGCTGCGGGCGTCCGTGTCGGGGCGGGGCAGGAAGACGACGAGGCGCAGGTCCGCGGGCTGGATCGTCAGGACGCTGGTCTCGAGGGCGATCTCGCCGACCAGCGGATGCTCGACGATCTTGCGCGCGCCCTGGTGGTCGCCCACGGTCGGCTGGGCCCACAGTGACAGGAAGCGCGGGAGCCGACGCAGCTTCCTGACGAGCGCCGCCAGGGCGGGGTCCGACGGGTAACGGCTGGTGGTCGCCCGTAGATCGGAGACGAGCGAGCCCTCGAACGCGTCCCGTTCCTCCTTGGTCAGCCGCATGCGCCCGGTCCCCGTCCCGAACTGGGACAGGACGAGGTTGCGGCCGTCGTCGTCGGTGGAGGTCGGGTCGCCGAAGGTCGCCGCGAACAGCGGGTTCCAGTGCAGCAACTGCCAGGCGGCGCTGTAGACGGCCAGGGGGTTGACGGCGAGTTGCTCCATCAGCCGGTGCAGGTTCGCCGGGATCAGCAGAGGGATCCGGTCCGGTCCCCCGGCGTGGCCGGCCAGGCGCATGAGGTGCGCTTGTTCGTCGTCGGACAGTTGGAGCACGCGGGCGAGGGCCGTGCAGACCTGGGGGGAGGGGGTGAGGGAGCGGCCCTGTTCCAGGCGTTCCACGTACTCGGGGGAGATTCCGGCCAGCATCGCCAACTCGCCGCGGCGCAGGCCCGCGACGCGGCGGGGAGAGTTGTGCGGGATCCCGACGGCCTCCGGGGTCAGGCGTTCACGCCACGCCCGCAGGACTTGTCCGAGTTCGTTCATGTGCCCATGTTCCCTCACCTTCCGGCGTCTCAGGGGCTCTGAAGGTCGTACTGGTTGTACGACGAAGATCTGTGCCTTCCCGCGCGTTCCGGGCGGTCACAGGATCGACGTCATGAACACCATCGCGCAGCACTGGATCAACGGACAGTGGACCGGCTCCGGCTCGGTCCTGGAATCGATCAACCCCGCCGACGGCGCCGTCGTCGGTTCGTTCTACGACGGTGGCGAGGCGGAGGCCTCGGCCGCCGTGGACGCCGCCGCCACCGCGTTCGCGACCACCGGCTGGGCGCGGACCCCGTCGCTCCGGGCGACCGCGCTCAGCCGGCTGGCCGACGCCCTGGAGGCCCGGGTGCCCGAGGTCGCGGCCATGCTGTCCCGGGAGAACGGCAAGCTGCTGGGTGAGACCACGTGGGAGGTCAGCGGTGCGGTCGGGTGGTTGCGGTACGCGGCGGCGTCCGCGCGCACCCAGACCGCCGGGCGCGCCGCCGAGACGGGCCCCGGCCAGTACACCCACTCGGTGCCCGAGCCGCTCGGTGTCGTCGGGATCATCTCTCCCTGGAACTCCCCCGTCATGCTGACCGTACGGGCACTGGGCCCGGCGCTGGCCGCCGGCTGCACGGTCGTGGTCAAGCTCCCGGCCCAGACGGCGCTGACCAATGAGCTGTTCGCCCAAGTCCTGGCCTCGGTCCCGGAGATTCCGGCGGGCGTGGTCAGTGTCTTCACCGAGTCCGGCAACACCGGGGCCCCGTTCCTGGTCTCCTCGGACAAGGTCGACGTGATCAACTACACCGGCAGTACGCCGGTCGGGCGCCAGATCGCGGCCGCGGCCGCCCCCACCCTCAAGCGGCTCGGCCTGGAACTGGGCGGCAAGGCGCCGATGGTGGTCTTCCCCGACGCCGATCTCGACATGGTGATCCCGACCCTGGTGCAGTCGCTGGTGCTGATGAACGGTCAGTTCTGCTGCACCGGCTCCCGCGTACTGGTCCACCGGGACATCGCCGACCAGGTGCGCACGCGCCTCACCGACGCGCTCGCGCAGGTGCGGCTCGGCTCGGGCGACGACGAGAAGGCCCAGCTCGGCCCGGTGATCGACCGGGCGTCGGCCCAGCGCGTGGACGCGATCGTCGAGGAGGCCGCCTCCTACGGCACGGTGCTGCTGCGCGGCGGGGCCGTCACCGACGGTCCCCTGGCCGGCGGCGCGTTCTACCGGCCGAGCCTGATCGAGGTGGACCGCACCGACGTCCGGATCGTGCAGGAGGAAGTCTTCGGCCCTGTGCAGACCTTCGAGATCTTCGACGACGAGGACGACGCCGTGACCAAGGCCAACGCCACCATCTACGGTCTGGCCGCCTCGGTGTTCAGCTGGGACTCCATGAAGGCCCGCCGGGTCGCCCGGCGCATCCGCACCGGCACCGTGTGGATCAACACCTGGGGAGCCATCAGCGAGGACTTCGAGGAGGGCGGCGTCAAGGGCAGCGGGTACGGCTACCTGTGCGGGCCGCGAGCGATCGAGGAGTTCCAGGCGCTCAAGGTGTACGTGGAACAGGACCACACGCAGTCGCCCACTCACTGACCAGACGCCGACCTGACCCGGTGCCCGCTTGGACGACTCACCTTGGCCCGCTGACGGCACACTGGCTGCCGGGACGTCGTCCAACTGGGTTGTCGCTTAACCAACTTGGCACCACTGAACAACAGCCAGGACCAATGGGACCGGGCAGGCCAGTGCCCCCAGCAGGAGGCGGCGCGAGTCGGCGGGCATGCGCCGCACTCCCGGCGCCAGCTACCCTCCGCCGCTTCCCACAGCGCCGCCATCGCGACCAGTGTGCTGCGGTGCGGGGGCAGGTCGGGCCGGTCCATAGAGCGCGTTGTACGTGCGGGGTTGGTGTACGCGAGCTGAGTGGGTCGCTGGGAAGCAGCGTCTACTGAGCCAGCACCGTAGGCGTGCTCAGCTACCGCGGCGACCCGTACCGGATGGCCACCTCGCAATGCTGAAACCGAAATTGCGCAGTTCCCGTCTCGTCAGGCGGGGCCCAGCCGGGCGCCTCGCTCGCCTCGCCTGGACCACGCAAGGAACCGCGCCGTGTTCTCCGCCATCTTTCAACACCATGTCGGCTATCTGGCCGCCTGTGTCGTGCTCGGCCTCATGGTCGCAGCCGCAGCATGGGCCGTAGCCAATAAATGCGGAAACCCTCGTGGGCCGTGGTGGTCCGGGCTCGCCTTCACTCTCACCGGCGTGCTCGGCGTCACCTTCATGGGCGGTGGACGGGCGAGCGGCGTATGCGTTCTCAACCACCAGTTCAGCGAGCCCTTCCATACGACGCAGGGGTTATGGAACCTCGCCATGATGGTTCCCGTCGGCGCCTTTGCGCTGTTGGCCGTTCGAAGGCCGCTGCCTGTCCTCTTGGGTGTCATCGCGCTGCCCTTGGCCATCGAGATCACACAGGCCACCGTCAACGGCCTGGGACGTGTGTGTGACAGCTCCGATGCCGAGATGAACATTCTGGGCGGTCTGCTCGGCTTGGCCGTCGTCGCTGTTCTCCTCGACCGTCGCCGCCCGCTCGCCTGGCAGGCAGGCGCGAGGGGGACTCTGATCTCCTCAGTGGCCTTCCTTGTTCTCATCTCGGGTGTCGCCCGCTCGATGCTCGACTTCACAAACGTCGACGGCAGCAGTCTCAGGGCCGCGAATTCGGAGCAGGAGCGGGCTGTTGAGGCAGCCGTGGCCGAGGCGTTCGGAGATCGCTACGAGATCGGGCAACTGAATGAGCAGCCGTGCGTGGACGCTCCATGCACCAACATCATCTTCATTCTGCACAGTCGTGAGGCCGGGCACACGGACGACTTCGGCTCCGGCAGCCTGTCCTGGCCGGACAAGAAGCACCTGAACGTGCAGGTGGAGGACAGCGACCGTCCCGGTGTCATGGGATACCCGGTCGAAGGGGCGAGAGCACCCTCCAGTGAGCAGGCGGCTTCTGCTGTCGCGAAGCAGTACGCCCGAGCGAAATATCCCTGGGTATCAGGGGCCTCCACGACGGAAACCTCACCGGTGGGCGAGAAGGCCGAGCGCGGGTGGATGACGAGCTGGAGATGGACTTACAACGACATCCTCATGCCCAGGACGCTGGATGTTCAGGTGGACAGGGCGGGACGCGTGTCTCAGGTGGATGTCACCCTGGGGCCCACGCGTGCGGAGGTACGGGACGCCAAGCTGGAGTCGAGGCAGGCCGAAAAGGCTGTCACGGAGGTGGTTACAGAGCAACTCCGAGCCAACGGAACCATCGGCGCAGAATTCACCACCAAGGCCATCACCCTCAAAGCGTTCGAACGGGACGGCAAGTGGGAGCCGCATTGGCTCGTGAATGTTATGGAGTCCCCGAACGGCAAGAGTGAGGAGGCGTCGGAGCCCGCACCGGTGGAGACGTATCGCGTGAATGCTCTGACAGGGCAGGTATATGACAGTGGCGGCAAGCTGCTCAGAAGTTGACTTGTCGGCTACGAGCCGTCACCTCAGCACGAAATCCATGCCAGTGGGTGGGTGCCAAGTCGCGGGTCACCAGTCGGTCAGGTCGAGCAAGCGGGAACAGTGCGGGTCGCTGGTGTCGCCTGGCACGGTGCGTTCCACCTCCTCGATCAGGGAGGGGAGCGCCGCGAGCAGGGCAGTCGGGGCATCGGACAGTCGTACGTCGGCGGCGACCACGTCGGTGTCTCCCCCGTGGTCGACATACAGACGCATCCGGTCGGGGCTTTGAAGGAGGAAGCCGCGCAACCGCGGGTCCGGCTGTTCTTCCGTCCAGGGGTAGGTGAGGGTGCGCAGGATGGTGAAGGCGTTGTCGCTCCCTCCCGGTTCGACGGGGGGTACTTGCGCCGGATCCGCTTGGATGAGGGTCATGCCCATCACCGCACCGACACGGCTGCTGGAGAAGATCTGCGTGCCGGTGTTCAAGGCACGCACAATGCCGAGCACGTCGTTCGGGTCCACCAGTTCCTCGGATTCGTCGTCGGCGGTGGTGCTGGTGGCGGCGGGGTCCAGAGGGATTTCCCAGGCGATCAAGTCGTCCGAAGCGCTCACGTTTCTGGGGCCCGTGACGATCCGGACCGCCGCGGCAGGGCGTGGCGAGGGCAGAACGCCCCGGATGTAAGCGCCGTTGGGCAAGGGGGCGTGGATGTGGTGGAGCAGCAGGCGTGAGAGGTCCGATTGCTGCTCCGCTATGGCGTCGTATGTGGGAGTCACGCGTCAGACGATGTCACTGAGTGAGCCGGCTCGGGGACGCATTCGTCGTTGCGCCGGTCAGGTTCGGGTGCGGCGGGGTGTGCCCGTGCCGCGGCCGTTCAGGGGGAGCAGGGTCTCCAGGTGGGCGCCCTTGGTCCAGGCTCCGAGCAGGTCGCGGTGGAGGGCCACGATGTTCTGGCGCAGTGCCAGGCCCTGGGCGGCCCGGGTGAAGGTGCGGCAGGTGGTGACGAAGAGGGCGACGTCGGCGCCGTGTTCGGGGCGGGCGGTGCCGATGAATTTCTGCATGTCCTGCGAGGACACGCTGCGTTGCGGCGCGTACTTCTTGCACTGCACGACCAGCTTGCGGCCGTCGGCCAGGTAGCCGACGACGTCGGCGCCCAGGTCGCCGCTCTTGCCACTCACGACCACCCGCGTGCAGCCGTCACGCCGGCACAGGTCAGCGACGTACGTCTCGAACTCCTGCCAAGACAGTCCGTCGACCTCGGCCATCGTCAGCTCCCGTGCCCGGGCTTCTTCCTCCTGGCGCCACTTCCGGTCCGCGCCGACCGCACGCCGGTGCGCCCGCCACAGTCGCCAGCCGGCCCCGCCCAGGACGGCCGCGACCAGGACCGCGACCAAGACCGGCCATACGCTCGCCCAGTTCGCGGCTGCCCACACCATGACGGCCGCCGTCGCCGCCACGCCCCACCACAGCATCCGTTGACGTGTCCGTTGATGTGTCCGTTGACGTGTCCGCTTCCGCGGTCGCCCGCTCCGGCGTCGTGCCATCGCTCCCCCACCCCCTGTGCCCGTGCTGTGCCTGCCTTCAGGATGGCGGCTGCTCGGCGTCCAGTCTCTCGGCGGGCACTTGTTCGATGCGGGTCCAGCCCTTCCAGCCGCGCTCCTCCAGGATCTCCAGCAGCCGTGCGCCGTGCGGCGAGGACTCGACCATGGTGGAGTCCAGCAGGTCGACGAAGTGATCGTCGATGCCGTCGTCGGCGCCCACCTCGCCGGCCCGCACCGCGCGCACCAGCAAGCGTTCCATGATGTCGGCGACCTCGTTGATCCGCGGGTCGTCGGGCGGCCAGTCGAGCGCCCCGCTGAGAAGGCCGTAGAGCCGGACCATGTCGGGGTCGTCCAGCTCGTCGTGCTTCTTGGCGATCACGGAGTCGATCCAGTGCGGCACCTGGGCGGCGATCATGATCCAGGCGTCCCGCTCCATCTCGATGTACCGCTCGTCGACGCCGAGTCCGCGCAGCCGGTCGAGGTAGTCCACGACGCTCTGCGGAAGCGCCAGATGCTCTCCGGCGGCAAGCCTGGCGAGGCGGCTACGTGTGTCCTGCAGTCGTCGGATCTCGGTGCGCAGGGCCTTGTCGATCTCCTGGACGCTGCGGGCGAACTCCTCCGGGCCCGCGTCGAGGAGTTCCTGCACCCGGGCCAGTGGCACGCCGGCGTCCGCGAGGGTGCGGATCCGGATCAGTCGTACGACCGCGGCAGCGTCGTAGGTCCGGTATCCCGACCGGTCGCGCTCGGGCTCCGGCAGCAACCCGATCCGGTGGTAGTGGCGTACCGCCCGCACCGTCACCCCGGCGTGGGCCGCGAGCCGGCTGATGGTGAGCATGGTTCCAGCCTGCCTCAGGCGATCTTCCGGCGGTAGGCGGCCATCGCGAAGCCGTACGCCACGACGAGGATGCCGGCGCACCAGGCGAGGGCGGTCCAGATGTCGTCGCCGACCGGCCGCTCGGCGAACAGGGCGCGGATGGTGTTGACGATCGACGTCACCGGCTGGTGTTCGGCGAACCAGCGCACCGGGCCGGGCATCGTATCGGTGGGCACGAACGCCGAACTGACGAACGGCAGGAAGATGAGCGGGTAGGCGAACGCGCCCGCTCCCTCGACCGACGACGCGGAGAGTCCGGGGATCACGGCGAGCCAGGTCAGCGCCAGGGTGAACAGGAGCAGGATGCCCGCGACCGCCAGCCATGCGGACACTCCCGCTCCGGAGCGGAAGCCCATGAGCAGGGCGACGCCCACGACGAGCACGAGCGCGATCAGGTTGGCGACCAGGGAGGTGACGACGTGCGCCCACAGCACGCCCGAGCGGGCGATCGGCATGGACTGGAACCGCTCGAAGATCCCGCTCTTCACATCGGTGAACAGCCGGTACGCGGTGTAGGAGATGCCCGAGGCGATGGTCATGAGCAGGATGCCGGGCAGCATGTAGTTCACGTACGGGACCGGGCCGGTGTCGATGGCGCCGCCGAAGACGTAGACGAACATCAGCATCATGGCGACCGGCGTGATCGCGGTCGTGATGATGGTGTCCATGCTGCGGGTGACATGGCGCAGCGTCCGCCCGGTGAGCGCGGCGGTCTCGTCGATGAAGTACGCGGTCATCCTCGTCCCCCGGTTGTCGTCGTGCTGGTGGCCTCGCTCTTGTCGCCGCTGCCGATGACGGCGAGGTAGATCCCCTCCAGGGTCGGCTGCTTCTCCACGTACTCCACCTTGGCGGGTGGGAAGAGTCGCTTCAGCTCGGCGAGGGTGCCGTTCACGATGATCCGGCCCTGGTGGAGGATCGCGATCCGGTCGGCGAGTTGCTCGGCCTCCTCCAGGTACTGCGTGGTGAGCAGCACCGTCGTGCCGTGGCCGGTGAGTTCCCTGACCGCGTCCCACACCTCGATGCGCGCCTCGGGGTCGAGACCGGCCGTCGGCTCGTCCAGGAAGATCACGGGCGAATCGCCGATGAGGCTCATCGCGATGTCCAGCCGTCGGCGCATCCCGCCCGAGTACGTGGACACGCGCCGCGCGCCCGCCTCGCTCAGCGAGAAACGCCTGAGCAACTCGTCCGCGACGGCGCCGGGGTCCTTGACGTGGCGCAGCCGGGCGACGAGCGCGAGGTTCTCCCGGCCGCTGAGGATCTCGTCGACAGCGGCGAACTGTCCGGTGAGGCTGATGGATGCGCGCACGTTCGCGGGGTGCGTGGTGACGTCGAAGCCTCGGACGTTCGCCGTCCCCGCGTCGGCTTTCAGGAGCGTGGCGAGGATCCGTACGGTCGTGGTCTTGCCCGCTCCGTTGGAACCGAGCAGGGCGAAGATGCTGCCCGGCGCCACGTCGAAGTCCACACCGCGCAGGACGTCGAGCTTTCCGTACGACTTCTGGAGTCCTCGCACATGGATCGCCGGACCGGCGACCGATCGGGCTGTCATGGTCATCTGCCTCCTTCGCGGAGCCGTTCCGGGCGGCTGCGCGGAAGCTCCTGTCAGGAGCATGGAGGGTTGACCCGGCGTCAAGGTCAAGGGCCGTCCGACCATGGCTTCCCGATCGCCGGCCGGCCGACCGACCGTGTTCGGGGCCTCGGCACCGCAGCAGCCTCCCGAGAACCTTCCGCGTCCCTGCGGCCCCGTACTATGTGCACCGCCACAGGCACCCGTCCGACATCGAAATGTGTCCCGATACCCATAGGCACCTTCAGCTCAGTTGGTCACACTGCCAGTGGCACATGCCGGTCGAGGAGCGTCTCCCGGTGTGCGATGCCGCGAGACGTGGAGGGGCGTCCTACCCGCATGACCAAGAAGAGAATCTGGACGACGGCTGCCGCCGTCGTGGCCGGAGTCACCGGCGCGATCGTCCTGCAAGGCATCGCGGAGAGCCCGCGGGACTCCCAGGGGCCGCGCACCGGCGCCGCGCAAACCGTGTCCGGCCCGGTGCGCGCCGATGTCCGTACGACAGCGCTGACCGTCTCCGGTGACCGCGCGGATCTGCCCCGGCGCGACACCGAGCCGTTCAGCCTGGTCGGCCTGTCCTGGAGCAAGCCGGACGCCGGCCTGCCCGGCACCGTCGAGGTCCGTACCCGTACCAAGGGCGGCGCGTGGACCGGATGGAAGCCGCTGCTGACCGATGACCACGGCGCCGGCGAACCCGAGAGCCGGCGCGGCGCCACCGAGCCCGTCTGGGTCGGTCCGTCCGACGGCGTGCAGGTCCGCGTCGACGGCCACGGCTCCGCCCTGCCCGCGGGGCTGCGCCTGGAGATGGTGGACCCCGGCAACGAGACGGCGCTCCGCGCCGACCCCGTCGCCTACACCGCCGACCTGCCCGACGACGAGACCACTCCCCCGGCCGACACCACATCGGCGCCGCAGCCGGACCCCACCCTCACCACGCAGCCGGACCCCACGGTCACGACGCAGCCGTCACCCACCGACCCGCCGTCCAGCCCGGAAGCGACCACCACACCCCCTTTGCCCACCGCACCCGCCACACCCACCACACCCGCCACCCCTACGTCGCCCACAGCGCCGCCCTCGACCGCTCCCAAGCCCGCCATCGTCACCCGCGCCCAGTGGGGCGCCGACGAGTCGCTCAACAACGAGGAACCGGGCTACGGCACCGAGATCAAGGCCGTGTTCGTGCACCACACGGTCGACGCCAACGCCTACACGTGCGCCCAGTCCGCCGCGATGGTCCGAGCCATCCGCGCCTACCACATGCAGTCCAACGGCTGGAAGGACATCGGCTACAACTTCCTCGTCGACAAGTGCGGCACGATCTTCGAAGGCCGTAAGGGAGGCGTCGACCTGCCCGTCGTCGGCGCCCACAACGTCGGCTTCAACACCAACACCACCGGCATCGCCGTCCTCGGCGAATACTCCTCCGTCGACGCCTCCAGCGCCGCGAAGACCGCCGTCGCCCGCATCGCCGCCTGGAAACTGGGCCAGTACGGTCACGACCCGGCCGGCAAGGTCGACCTCGCCGCCGGCCTGGACAACGGCAAGTTCAAGCTCGGGCAGACCGCGTCCTTCTACCGGATCTCCGGCCACCGCGACGGCTACGCCACCGAGTGCCCCGGCACCAAGCTGTACGCCTCACTGCCCGCCATCCGCGCGCTGGCCGGGGGGCCGGTCGCGGGGCTCACGCTCAAGCCGTACACCGGGGCAGGCACCTCCGGCTCCACCGCCTACACGCGCGGCACCGTGACGGTGAACTGGGCCATCACCTCACCCTCGGCGTTCGTGCGCCGCTTCGAGGTCCTCGTCGACGGAAAGGTCGCCGCGACCGGCGCGCCCACGGCGACCTCCGCCCCGCTCAGCCTCACCGCCGGGACCCACACCGTCGCCGTCCGGGCCGTCCACATCTCCGGCAAGACCTCGACCACCCCGAACTCCAAGGTCGTCGCGGAGACCACGCCGCCGTCCTTCACCACCAAGCCCGCCGCCGGACTGCGCACCGGCACCGTCAGCACCACCTCCGTACCCGTGACCCTCACGTGGAAGGCCATCGACGCGGCGGCCCTGAAGGAGGTCCGCCTGACCAAGCCGTCCGCGCGGACCTACGGACCGGCGACGGCCTCCGCGCCGCTCACCGCCAAACCCGCCACCGCCACCACGTGGTCCCTGACCGCCTACGACCAGGCCGGGAACAGCGCCGCCGCGTCCACCACCGCCACCCCGGTGATCCTCCAGGAGACCGGCGCGACCCGCACCGGCACCTGGACCACCAAGAGCTCCAGCAGCTACCTCGGCGGGAAGTCCTACAGCAGCGGCACCAAGAACGCCTCCCTGTCCTGGACGTTCACCGGCCGGTCCGCGGCCTGGGTCGTCTCCCGTGCCTCCGGATCCGGTCAGGCCTACGTGTACGTCGACGGCGTCAAGGCGGCCACCGTGGACCTGAGGTCCACCGCCACCAAGTACCGCGACGTGCAATGGACCAAGACCTGGGCCGCCAGCGGCAAGCACACCGTGAAGATCGTCGTCGCGGGCACCTCCGGGCGTCCGACGGTGACCACGGACGGCCTGGTGTATCTCAAGTAGCCGCTCGGGTGGGCGGGCGCGACAGGCGTGACCGGTCAGACGTTGCCGAGGTCCGAGGAGACCCAGTGCTCCGGGCGGAGCGTGATGACGACTGCTTCACCGTGGTTGGCCTCGGCGAACTTCACGTAGCCCTCGACCTTCTCCGACGGCAGATAGCGCGAGGCCAACTCGACCAGGTGCCCGCGGGTGGCGGGGGCCGTGGAGGTCACCGGGCCCTCCACGGACACGTAGCGGACGGTCGGTTCGAGGCGGTCGACCATCAGCGTGAACCGGCCCGCCCGCGCGATCAGTTCGTGCTTGCGTGAGCCCTTGCCGGTGTGGATCCAGAGGTCGCCGCCGGGCGCGTACTGGTACCAGATCGGCACCGTCAGTGGCGCCCTTCCCTCGCCTGCGTCGACGGCCAGGGCCGCGATGTGCGGCTCGGCGAGGAATTGCTCACGCTCTTCTCGGGTGAGGGCCATGGAACTGCTCCTTCGGGGCGGATGCCACTGCGGTCGCGTCGTCAGGCACTTCGGTACAGCATTCTGCCCGAGCCGCGTTCCATCGGCTGGTCGTCGTCGAGCGTGGCACCGTTATGGGGGTCAGCAGTGCAGGAGCTCGGTTCCGCAGTCGTTCTCGTCACGGGTGTCATGGCATCCGGGAAGTCGACCGTCGCGCAACTGCTGGCCGAGCGGCTTGCGCGCTCCGTGCACCTGCGCGGCGACAGCTTTCGGCGGATGATCGTGTCCGGTCGCGAGGAGTTCACGCCGGAGCCGACCGCTGAGGCGACAGCGCAGTTGCGACTGCGCTACCAGGCATCCGCAGCGGTCGCGGACCTGTACGCACAGGCGGGGTGGACCGTCGTTCTCCAGGACGTCGTTCTCGGCGAGCACCTCGACCCCTACCTCCAGGCCGTGACGTCCCGGCCCCTCTATCTGGTCGTCCTCGCGCCCGAGCCCGAAGCGATCGCGGCACGGGAGGCCGACCGCTCCAAGAACGGCTACGGCGGTCCCTGGACCGTCGGCCTTCTCGACGACGCCCTGCGCCACGGGACTCCGCGTCGGGGGCTCTGGCTGGACACGACCCACCAGACACCCGGCCAGACCGTGGACCAGATCCTTGCCGACCTCGTCACGGCCCGAGTCGAGGACTGACCCAGCCCCTTCCCCTGAGCACGGCCGTCAACTTTCCTCGGTGGATGTCCGGCGTACTCGATCGCTTGCTTCCCTCAGCACATTCAGCCTGGCCTGGTCAGCGTTCTCCCGCACCGCCAAGGACATGCGCATGGTCACAGGATTCCCTTCGAGCGGCAGCAGAGTGACGCGGCGGGAGGACACCGTCCTGGCTGCCATCGGGTAGAGCAGGGTCCAGCCGGGCGTGCCCGCGCCGATTTCGGCGAGCGTGTCCTGGAGGTGGGTGAGGGGCGGTCCGAAGGCCGGTTCGAAGCCCGCCGCGCGGCACGCGGTGACGACGGTGTCGAAGAGCACCGCGTTCTCCTCGCGGGAGGTGAGACGCAGGGGAAGATCGGCCAGATCGGCCAGGTCGAGACGGTTGTGTGCGGCCAGCGCGTGCGAGGCGGGAAGTGCGACCATCAGCGGGTCGTCCCAGAGCGGGAGAAGTCGCAGGCCGGGTGCGTGTTCGACACCGCGTACGAACGCTGCGTCCAGGTGTCCGGCGCGCACCTGCTCCATGCGGGTACGGGCGTCGAGGGTCTGGAACTCGAAGCGGGCACCGGCGTCGTGCGTGGGCAGCGCGTCCAGGAAGTCGTCCAGTCGTGGTCCCAGCGCGGAGCTGATGCCGACGCGCAGGGTGGCCGCGCCCCGGCCGGCGAGCTGGTCGGCCTTGGAGGCGAAGGAGCCCGATGCCCGCAGCACTTCTCGGGCTTCCGGCAGCAAGGCAGCGCCCGTCTCGGTGAGGGTCACGGTGCGGCCGGAGCGGTCGAAGAGCTGAGTGCGCAGTTCCCGCTCCAGCCGTCGCACTTGCTGGCTGACGGCGGGCTGACCTATGTGGAGCCGTTCGGCCGCCCTGCCGAAGTGCAGTTCCTCGGCGACGGCGACGAAGTAGCGGATCTGTCGTAGCTCCATGAAGTCCCCCAGTGCTCTGAGCCGGCCATCCCGTCCATGATCGAACAGGCTTGGTGCGGTGGGGATCGCCGCTGGGGGTCCTCGTACGCCGGTACGCGCCGCCGGTGGGTCCTGCGGCGCGTGCCGACGTGCGACGGGGTCAGCGCTTGGCGGCCCGGGCCGTGAGCGTTTCGCCGCCGATCGACCAACTGTCGGCGCCGATCTCCTGCACGGTCACCCATACGCTCTCCGGCTTGCCACCCGTGGCCTGCGCGTACGCGTCGGTCAGGGCACGGACCAGTTCGGCCTTCTGCTCGGCAGTCTTGCCGGGGGTCTGCTGTACGTGGATGAGAGGCATGGTGTTCTCCGGTGTCCGGTGGATCTGGGTTGCATGCGCGGTGCCGCATGGGTGTCGCACGGGCCGCGCCTCTTGGCCCGGGCCGTCGTGGATCCAGTCCAGCACCGGGCCCGGCACCGTCCAAGGCGCAGTTCGAGCTGGCAACGATCACGAATCGTGATGGCGTGACGAGGTCGTGAGGCGGGGGTGAGTGGGGGCGCCCAGGGTGGGGGCGGTAGATCGTCTGCCTCGCGTCCGCGCGGGTGGGGCGGCGGCGCGCCGAGGACGTCGCGGCCATCGTCGAGGCGGGGCGGCGGCGCGGGGGCATCGCCGTGGACATCGGCCCGCTGCGCGTCGGCAACATCCTGCGCGACTCCTACCTGGGCCTGCTCCACGCCGCCCGTTGAGGGGCGGCTCCGGCTGGGCGGGGTGTCACCAGGGGACCTCTCCCTCGTCGTCGAAGAAGCGGCCCGTCGGGCCGTCGTCGCCCACGGTGGCCAGCCGGATCGCGGCGGTCGCGCCCTGCTCGGGGGTGCGTACGCCGCGGAACCCGTTGAGGTCGGTCGCCGTGAAACCGGGGCAGACCGCGTTGATCAGGATGGGGGTGTCGGCCAGCTCCTTCGCGTACTGCACGGTGACGGCGTTGAGGAACGTCTTAGACGGCGCGTAGGCGACGGCGATGGGGCCCGTCTCGGCGCCGGGCGTGGTCTGCAGCGTGAGGGAGCCGACGCTGCTGGAGACGTTCACGATCCGGGGCGACGGCGAGCGGCGCAGCAGCGGGAGAAGGGCGTTGGTGGTGCGGATGACGCCGATCACGTTGGTCTCCACGGCCGCCCGCACCCGGTCCACGTCGACCGTGCTCGGCTCCTGGGGGCCGCCGCCGGTGATCCCCGCGTTGTTGACGAGCGCGTCGAGCCGCCCGGTCCGCTCCTCCAGCGCTCGGGCCGCCGCTGTCACGCTCGCGTCGTCGGTCACGTCCAGCGGCACGCCGAACGCGTCGGCCCCGGCCGCGCGCAGCTTGGCCACGGCTGCCTCGCGCCGTTCGTCGTTCCGCGCGCCGACGCCGACCGACCAGCCGAGGGCGCCGAGCCCGGCGGCGATCTCGTAGCCGATGCCCTTGTTGGCGCCGGTCACCAGCGCGACTTTGTGGTGGGTGTTGGTGTTCGTCTCACTCATGACACCGATCCTTCTCCGCCGCCCGGCGGGGCGTCCAAGACCGTCTGGGTGGCCGCCGATACCGGCCGGGTATCGGTCCTGGCCGGCCCGGTTAGGCTGGCGGGGTGGAGACACGTGAGCTGCGGTACTTCGTCGCGGTCGCCGAGGAACTGCACTTCGGACGGGCCGCGCAGCGGCTCGGGATCGCCCAGCCCCCGCTGTCGCGGGCCATCGGCGGGCTCGAACGGCGCCTCGGCGCGCGCCTATTGGAACGCGGCAGCCGGGGTGTCTCCCTGACCGGGGCGGGAGCGGTGCTGCTGCGGGAGGCGCGGGCGGCGCTGGACGCCGTCGAGGCCGCCGAGCGGCGCACCCGCCGGGCCGCACTCGCCGCGACCGGGCGGCCCGCCGTCGTCCTCGCCGCGAAGGCGGGGGCCTCCGGTGAACTCCTGGCGAAACTCCTCGACGCCTACGCCGCCGAACCCGGCGCCGTCACCGTCGATGTCGTCCTGTGCGGGCCGGGCGAGCAGACGCGGCTGCTGCGCGACGGCCGCGCCGACGTGGCCCTGCTGCACCGGCCGTTCGACGACACGGCCGGCTTCGACACCGAGACCCTGCACACCGAGGGGCAGGTCGCGGTCCTCCCGGCGGGCCACGCCCTCGGCACCCGCCCCCACGTGCGGCTCGACGAGGTCACCGCCCTCACCGACCTGCCCCTGCCGCGCTGGCCCCGGCCCGACGGCACCTTCCCCGACGGCCCAGGGCCGCAGGTGCGCGACCACACCCAGCTCACCCAGCTCATCGCCCTCGGCCGCGCCTGCGCGATCGTCCCCGAGTCGGGCCGCACGGGCCTGCACGAGAACCTCACCGCCGTACCGGTCTCCGACGCGCCTCAGGTCACCACGGTGATCGCCTGGCCCGCCCACAGTCGCTCCACGGCGGTGGCGGGGTTGGTGCGGGCCGCCACTGTGCTGTGACGGGGAGCCTTCGGGCTACTCCGGCCGCGGACGCGGCATCCGGCACGCCCGGCCCCTGTTCAGGCCGCCCCCACCAACGGCACCACGCTCCGGCCCGTTTCGTGGGCGTAGAGCGGGGCCCTGTCGCGTAGTGAGGCGTGGACGGCCATCTGGGCGTCTCGGCGGCGTTGGGCGGGGCCGTCGGGGAGGTGGAGGACGCCTGCGTTGCCTCGGGAGCCGCGTTGGATCTCGGCTGTGCGGGGCATGCGCAGGGATTCGTAGCGGGAGAGTTGGTCGGCGATCGCCCCGTGCGAGGCCCCGGTGAGGCAGGCTGCCAGGTCCATCGCGTCCTCTATCGCCTGGTTGGCTCCCTGGGCCATGAAGGGGAGCATCGGGTGGGCCGCGTCGCCGACCAGGGTGATGCGCCGCGTCGACCAGGCTTTGAGGGGGGCGCGGTCGTGCAGGGCCCATTGGTGGGTCGTCTCGACCGCGTGCACTATGTCGGCCACCAGGCCCGTCCATGTGCCGAAGGCGGCGCGCAGGGCCTCGGGGTCGCCCTCCCGTGACCAGGACTCGGGCGGCGGCGGGCCGTCGAGGGGGACCGTCGCGGCGTAGCTGAGGAGCTTGCCGGAGGCCACGGGGTAGCAGACGAAGTGGCCGCCGGGGCCCAGCCAGAGGCGGACGAGGCGTTCGCGGGCCGTGGGCGGGAGCGCGTCGACGGGGACGAGGCCGCGGTAGATGCCGAGGCCGGAGAAGACCGGGTCGTCCCGGCGCAGCACCTCGCGGACGGTGGAGTGGATGCCGTCCGCGCCGATCACGACGTCGGCCGTGGAGGACGTGCCGTCGTCGAAGGTGAGGCGGACGTCGCCGGTGCCGGGGTGCTCCTCCAGCGTGCGCAGGCGGCGGCCGAGGTTCAGGCTGTCGCGGTCGGTCGAGGAGAGCAGGGCCTCGTGCAGGTGGGCGCGGTGGATCGTCAGGTACGGGGCCGAGAACATGCGCTCGCACTCGTGGCCGAGCGGGGTGCGGGCGATGGGGCGGCCGTTCCAGCCGCGTACCTCCATCGCCTCGATCCGCACCGCGTGCTCCTCCAGGGCCGGGCCGAGGCCGAGGCGGAGCAGGGGCCTGATGGCGTTGGGGGAGAGCTGGACGCCCGCGCCGACCTCGGCCAGTTCGCGGGTCTGCTCGTGGATCACGTACGGCGTTCCGGTCGCGGTGAGCGCGCCGGCGAGGGTCAGGCCGCCGATGCCCGCGCCGATGACGGCGATGCGCGGCCGCTCCGTCCCCGGCGCGCGCCGCTTCGTTCCGTCCGCTGTCCTCACATCGCCCGTCTGCACGTCCGGGACCGCCTTCCGCGTCGTCGCACTGTCAGTCGTCCTGTCATCGGTCGGGAGGACTTGAGCATGGGCGGCGGGTGCGGGCGCGGCAACGTCCCCCAGGGCGGGGGCTGACAACTGTCGTCGCTTGCGTGACGGACGTCATCGGTTGCCGTCCCCGTACTGCTGGAACCGGCCCGACCAGCCATAACTTCCTCGTACAGATCAGCAGTTCGCCATCCGCCGCTCGGAGGAGACCAGTGACAGTGACAGTGACACGGCAGCCAGGCGAGGGGTGGCCGCGGTGACCGCGGTGGCCGTTGAGGGCCTGCTCAAGAAGTACGGGGACCACGAGGCCGTACGCGGTGTGGACTTCACCGTCGAGGAGGGCGAGATCTTCGCTCTGCTCGGGCCGAACGGGGCCGGCAAGACGACCACGATGGAGATCCTGGAGGGGTTCAGGGAGCGGGACGGCGGCGATGTCCGCGTCCTCGGCAGGGACCCCGGTGACAAGGCGGACGGGCGGTGGCTGCGCGGGCAGATCGGGCTCGTGCTCCAGGACATCGCGGTCGAGCCGTACCTGTCGGTGCGGGAGACCGTCGCCCGCAATGCCGGGTACTACCCGGCTCCGCGCGATGTGGACGAGGTCATCGATCTCGTCGGGCTCGACGAGAAGCGCGGCGCCAAGGTGAAGGACCTGTCCGGCGGGCAGAAGCGGCGGCTCGACCTCGCGCTCGGCGTGATCGGTGACCCGCAACTGCTGTTCCTGGACGAGCCGACCACCGGGTTCGACCCGGGGGCGCGGCGCGGCGCCTGGGAGGCCGTGCGGAATCTGCGGGACGCCGGGACGACCATCATGCTGACCACGCACTACATGGACGAGGCGCAGGCGCTCGCCGACAACGTCGCCGTCATCGCCGCCGGGCGCATCGTCGCCGCGGGGACGCCCGACACGCTCGGCGGCCGGGACAGCGCGCTCACGAAGATCCGGTTCGCGTTGCCGGCCGGTGCCGCCATCGGCGAGGTGCCGCTCACGGTCGCCGACGCCGAGGACGGTCTCGTCACCGTCGAGGCGAAGGAGGCGACGTCCGCCCTGCACCGGCTCACCTCGTGGGCGCTCGACCGCGGTACGACGCTGGAGCGGCTGACCGTCGAGCAGCCGACCCTGGAGGACGTCTACCTGGGTCTGACCAGGGCCTACGCCGAGCAGGACGCCTCGATTCCCGCCACCGGGCGAAAGCCGCGGGGCCGCCGACCCGGACGGAGCCGACGATGACCAGCACCCTTCCCCCCACCACGACCACCACCACCGCCGCCGGCCGGCGCGAGCGCGCGCGGGCCGGACGGCCGGACGAGCGCGGCTCGCTGGCGCTGCTCGTGCACCAGATCCGGTACGAGCAGCTGTCGTTCTGGCGCAACCCGCAGTCGATGGTCTTCACCTTCGTCCTGCCGATCGTGATCATCTCGATCTTCGGTGCCGTGTTCGGCGGCGGCGAGAGCGAGGAGTTCTTCTTCGGTCTCAACGGCATGGAGTACTACACGCCGACCATCGCGGCGGTCTCCGTCCTCGGCGCCTGCTACGGGCAGTTGGCGATCGTGCTCGCCATGCGCAGGCAGACCGGGGTCCTCAAGCGGCTGCACGCCACTCCCCTGCCCGCCTGGGTGTACTTCGCGGGTCTGCTGGTGCACTGCGTGTTCGTGAGCGTCGTCGACGTCGCGCTGGTCATCGGCATCGGCAACCTGTACGGGGTCGACCTCCCCCGGGGCTGGGCCGCGCTCGCGCTCACCCTGGTCCTCGGCGCGGCGAGCTTCTGCGCGCTGGGTGTCGGGGTCGCCTCGCTCATCAAGAACTCGGAGGCGGCGCCCGCGGTGGTGCAGTTCATCCAGTTCCCGCTGGTGTTCATCTCGGGCAGCTACTTCCCCGTCCACGCGGAGCTGTTGAACAACGTCGCGGGGCTGCTGCCGGTGAAGCCGTTCAATGACGCGATCATGGCGGCGTTCACGCAGGGCTCGGAGTTCCAGTGGAAGGAGCTCGGGGTGCTCGCGGCGTGGGGTGTGATCGGTGCGCTCATCGCGGTGCGCAGCTTCCGGTGGGACCCGCGTCCCGAGTGATCCCGGCCCGTCGCCCAGGTTGGTGAGCCACTCCATCGAGGGGCCTCTTCGGAGGCCCCTCGGCGTCGTGCGGCAGGGCGAGGGAAGGGATGACGGGAAGGCCCGGCCGGAGGGGGAATCCGGCCGGGCCTTCGTGGCGGGCACCCGTCGTGACGGGGGCGGTGTCAGCCGGCGGGTGCCAGGTGCGGGGCCGGGGTCGTCACCGGGAAGACGTGGGAGAGCCACGCGTACGTGCGCAGCTCCTCCAGGAGGCTCAGGCCCAGGCGGTTGTGGAGCATGTGGGCGTGGGAGAAGAGGATCATGCCCGGGTGGACGGGCGAGGTGCGGCGGATGTCGTCCGCGTGGGCGGCCAGCGCCGAGTGCCAGGCGGCGAACGGGCCATGGGCGTCCGGCGAGACGCGGGCCGTGGCCGGGTCCTGCTCGACGCGGGTGATCCGGTCCAGGAGGCCGGCCGGGTGCCCCGCGTCGGTGGCCCAGGCCCGCCAGGCGTCGCGGCCGCGCGCGAAGTAGTGGGCGCGTTCGACGGGGTCGCCGAGGGCCACGGCGGCGGAGAGCGTGCCGCGCAGGGCGAGCCGGGCCCGTTGGGACTCGGTGGTCACCGACGGGGTCAGGCGCAGGACGAGTGCGCTGGAGAGGTGGAACAGCGACTCCGCGGCGGGCATGAGGGCGCGGCCCCCGTACCGCTCGAACTCGGGGTCGTACGCGGCCCGGTGCACGCCGGGCGGGAGCAGCGTCCGCACGGTGGCGTTGAGCCCCGTCTCCCCCGCTGCCGCGAGCCGGGACGCGCCTTCCTCGTACGCCTCGGGGGCCAGCGGTTCCTCGCCGTCGCGCAGTTGTCCCGCGTCCGTGAGCCGTACGCGCAGGGCTTCCTCCACGCGCGCGTACGCGTCCGGGGTCAGGTCGGCGACACGGAAGCGCAGGTGGGGTCCTGACTGCCAGTAGCGCAGGAAGAACCACTCGGTGCCGGACGGCAGTCCGGCGACGGTGGGGCCGATGACGTCCGTCAGGACGCGGTCGTGCGCGCCGCGCGCGGTGGTGCCGAGGTGCAGGTGCCAGGCGCTCCAGCGCCGGGGGGTCGTCACGGTCGTGGTGTCGGGCATGCGGGTTCCCTTGTCCGGGTGGTGAGGGTGCGGCTCAGAGACGCAGGTCGAGTACGGGGCCGCCGGTAGCCCGGGGGACTCCCACGACGGCGGAGAGGACGATCGTCTCGTCCTCGTCCAGCGCGATGACCTCTTTGGTGGGGATCTCCTTGAAGGCCCGTACGGGGCGGGCGAACAGGCCGGTCGCGGCGGCGGCCAGGCACAGTCCTTGCACCGCCCAGCCGCACGCGTGCTGCGCGGCGCCCCAGCCGGTGGGTCCGAGGCGGGCGAGGAGTGCGCGGGGGCGTACGGAGAAGAAGACGGTGAGGGGTGCCTTGGCGACGCCACAGCCGTTGACCGGCGACAGGCCGTAGCCGTAGTGCGCTTCCAGGCCCGCCGGTGCGGTGGGGTCGGCGCGCACCAGGTGGGCGGCCCCGTCGCGCAGGCGGTGGACGCCGGTTGCGTACCCGTCGATGTGCTGGGTGACGGCGGTCACCGTGATCGCGTCGAACGCGGCGGCGAGCGCGGGGTGCGGGGGCGGCACGCCGAGCCAGGCGAGCGCGGTGCGCAGGGTGGACGCGGGCAGCGGGGCGTGGCGCGCGAGCGAGTCCATGCCGTGCAGGCCGCGTGGCATCCGCCCGGAGTGGCGCCGGAAGAGGAGTTCCGCCCAGTCGGGGGCGAGCGCGGACGGCGGCAGGCCGGCCGGGACCGCCGTGGTCAGGGGCGCCGCGGGTGAACTCCCGTACGTCTGCTCCCTGTTGACGCGGACCACGTCCGCCAGGGAGGCGTCGGTGTCCGGGGGCGGGGGCTCCGTGAGGGCCGGGACGGGGCGGTTCGGCGGCGTGCCGGGGGCCGTCTCGATCAGCCAGGGCAGCGACCATTCCCAGGTGCGGTCAAGCCCCGCCGCCGTCAGCAGGGCGTGGGCGTTCTCGTCGGGCAGGGTGAGGGTCGCCGGTACTCCGGACAGCTCCAGGCCGAGGCTCAGCGCGCGCAGCGCCATGCCGAGTTCGAGGGCGACGAGCGAGCCACGGAACCACTGGTAGGCGGGCGGGATCGCGGTGTACCTGCCGGTGAGGACAATGCGCGAGGCGGCGGCGGAGGGCGGGCCGGTCAGGGCGTGCCGGTCCGGTTCGAGGAGGCGCCAACCGTCGCCGTCACCGCCGCCCACGAAGGCGTGGACGGGAAAGAGGCAGCGGGGCGAGGCGTAGGGGCGGTGTTCGTTGTAGGGGTTCTCCGGTTCACGGCGGAGCGGGGCGAACGTCGTGGTCAGGGCGTGCAGCAGCGCGTCGTCCGGCGTGGAGCGCGGTGCCGGGAGCGCCGGGTAGGGCAGGGCGGACAGGCGGTGCCACGTCCCCAGGGGCAGCGTCGCCGACGGGCCCGCCGGGCGTGGCGGCGGCGGGGGTACGTGGGCGTCCGGGGGCGGCGTCGGCTCGTAGGTCCAGCTCGGCGGCGCCGGGCGGTCCTCGCCCCTGCCGTACGCGTACCAGAGGGGTTCGCGCGCGATGCTGTTGTCGCCCTCGGGCCCCGGCAGGTCGACCGGGGCCCTGCGGGTCCACTCGGGCGCGGGCGCGCTCACGGGAACGGGTGGGGGTCGTAGGGGATCGCCCGGTGTTCCTGCGCGGTGCCGCGCAGCGCCGCCCGGAGCCGGGGCAGGCCGTCGAGGCGCTGCTGGGCGTGGCCGAAGCACATCGGGACGATGCCGGGGACGACGGCGCGGGTGACGGCGATCCCGGCGTCGGCGTGCTCGCGGCTGGTCTGGTCGACGACGACGACGCGGTCGAGCCCGGCGTCGGCGAAGAGGGAGGCGACGTAGGAGAGGGTGGCGCGTACGTCGCCGTTCGCGGCGCGTTCGAGCCGGCCCGGCCAGTCGGGGAACGCCTCGTCCAGGGTGACGGCCCGGCCGCCGAGCCCGGCGAGGGCGCGGTCGCGGGTCTCGGGCAGCGAGGAGAACCGGACATGGTCCTCCAGCTCCTCGACCAGCCACGGGTTCTCGACCATGGGCTCGACCTGTTCGCGGGTCCAGTCGACCGGGTTGGTGACGAGCTGGGCGACCTCGCGCAGGGCCCCGCGGATCGCGGACTGCGGGTCGGCGCCGGAACCGGCGGAGGAGAACGTCGCCGGGAACGGGTTCTTCTCGTTCACGGCGATGACCCACACCACCGGCAGCGCGATGTCCTGGGTGGCGACGAGCAGATGGACGTCGAAGCCGCGCGAGCGGATCAGCTCGATCATGGCCCGGCTGGTGGGGTCGGTGAGGGTGGAGACGGGGATGTGCGGCAGCGGCTCGGCCCGGTACCAGGAGGTCAGGAACGCGTCCCGCTCGGCCACCTCGAAGAGGGAGTGCAGGGCGGCCTCCTCGTAGTTGGCGCCGACCGCGCAGCCGCTGGAGCAGTCGAAGAAGTAGTGCTTTCGGTTCGCGGCGCCCGCGATCCGGGCCGCGCGGCGGTCCCTGCGGAACGCGTACTCGTACTGGTAGAAGGCGTGGTCGGCGGGGACGAGCAGTGGGCGGCCGTCGGCGAGGTCGTGACCCCACGCCCAGTCCATCGGGGTGTCGGCGGTGAACGGCGTGGCCCGGCTGGTGGGGTGGGCGAGCTGTTCGGCGGTGTAGCGGCCGAGGGTGTCGGGGTCGACGGCGTGCTCGGCGACGTCGCGGTAGGAGCGGCCGGTCAGCAGGGGGATGTCGTACGGGTATCCGCCCAGGCGCTCGTACGCCTCCAGGACGGCGACCGGTTCGGTCTCCTCGAACGTACGGGCCCTGCCGTGGCCCATCGCCGGGGCGTCCGCGACGACGGCCATGCTCATCGCGAACGGGGTGTGCGACTCGCGCAGGATGGCGCGGACCGGCCCGAACCGCTCGTCGACGAGGCGTTCGCGCAGGTGGCCGGGGGTGACGAGGCGGCTGTCGGCGGTGCGCGTGGCGTCGCCGGGGACCGCCGGGCGGGGGCGCAGGACCTTCGGCGGCGGAGGCGTGTCCGTGCTGACCAGGTCCTCGGGCGACGGGCCGCACACCGGGCACCAGAAACTCCGCGCGATGCGGTGGCGGCGGGCGCCGCGCAGCGTCACCGCGTACGCCTCGCCCGGCGCGAGCGGCTCGTCCGCCAGGTGGGCCAGGGCGGCGCGCAGCAGCTCGGGCAGGAGGGGCGCGGGGGCGGCCGCGATCCGGGTGGCCTGGGTGAGGTCGCCGACCAGGGGGTGGTCGAGGACGGTGCGTTCGCGGACCTCGGCGCAGGCGGCGCAGCCGGAGTCGGTGCCGGGCACCCACAGGGGGCCGATCATGACCTCGTCGTCGTGGACGCGGACCGAGAGGTGCGGTGTGCCGGGCGCGGCGTCGAGGGGGCCGCGCTCCCAGTCGAGGTCCCAGCCGAGGTTCACGGAGACGGTGGCGCCCGTCGTGCGCGCGAGCGCCTCCAGGGGCGCCAGCCAGTCGTCGTGCGTGGCGGCGGGCAGCGCGGGGCCGGGGAGCACCGGCTGTGCGGTGCGGCGCTGGTCAGTCGTCGGCATCGGTGGGCTCCTGGACGGGAGAGGCGGTCACCGGGCCGTACCAGAAGGGGACTTCACCGAGGACGGGGTCCGTGCGGTGGGCATGTCCTCGGTACGTGGCGCCCCGGGCGGTGAGCTGTGCGCGCAGTGCGGCGCGGGTGGCGGCGTCGGTGGTCGAGAGGGCGTCGGTGGACAGCGGGGGGACGGCCGCGCCCTCCGTCTGGGCGAGTGCCAGGGCCGTGCCGAGCGCGTGGTGCGCCGCTTCGGCCGCCGTGGGGCCCCAGCCCGCGCCGAGGCGACGGCCGGCGACGGTGACCTCGGCCAGGCGCCAGTCGACTCCGTCGGCCCCGGAGAGGGTGATCTCCGGTTCGGCCGGGGTGAGGTGGGTACGCAGGGCGGCGAGGATGCGGTCCGTCTCCGAATCGAGAGCGGCCTTCTCCGTCAACTCCCGCACCTGGTCAGCTAGTTGACGTAGTGCGCCGTCCAGTAGCCAGTGTTCGCGGGTGAGTCCCGCCGCCGGGGTGCCGGGCCGGTCGGAGACGCGGTCTCTGAGCGCGGCCAGGGCGGCGGCCACGGTCGCGGCCTCCTGGTGGCCCGCCCAGGCGAGGACGCCACCGGTGCGGTCGGCCCGGTGCTCGGCGCCGCGCAGGGCGAGCGGCATCTGGGGCAGTCGCTCCCCCTGCGGGAGGGCGAAGAGGCCGGTCCAGCGGGCGGTCACGGACCGGGCCGGTCCGAGCATGTCCTCGGGGTCGGGGAGCGGTTCGGCGGGAGCGTCGTCGAGGGCGACGACGGTGACCGCTTCGTGCGCGGGGGCGCCCGCGACGGTGATGCGGTCGGCCGTCAGGCCGGGGCCGTGGACGACGTGGGCCTCGCCGGGCTCCGCGACACCCGTGAGGGTGTCGGCCAGGAGCTGCGCGGCGAGGGCCCCCGCCAGGGAGTGCGCCACCGGGCCCGCCGCGGGGCCGATCCCCTCGGCCGCGGCCCAGGCGAGGGCGCGGTCGCGCAGGACGCGCCAGGCGGCGGGGCGCGCGCCGACGGGTCCGACGAGGCCGATGCCGGGGCCGAGCAGGACGGGGACGTGGACCGTGCCCGGCTGTTCGGCCCAGGTCGCCTCGCCCTCGCCCTCGATGAACTCGATGACCGCTCGGGGGGCGGCTGCCCCGCCCTGCACCGTCGGGTCGCCGACGGGGAGCAGGGCGGGGTCGGCGTACATCGCCGGGTCGCAGACGGGGACGAGGTGCGCGGGCAGCGGCGAGGGCGCCGGCGCGGTCACGGTGGTGCGGGCGACCCCGGCCCGGTGCAGGCCCCGGCGGGCCGGGTCCACCGCCGTCGCCGGGCCGCGCAGCTCCACCGTGGTGCGGCGCAGCCGGGCGAACGCGGCGTAGGGGTCGTCGAGGTGGGCGGCGAGCCGGGCCAGGCTCTCGGCGTGCGCGGCGCGTTGAGCGGCCGGGGGTTCCGGCGCGCTGAAGGTCGCCGCGTCGAGCAGGAGCCCGTTCTCGCGGAGCTTGGTGACGAGGTGGCGTACGGCGGGCCGGGCGCGTTCGGTGCCGAACTCCGCGACCAGCGCGTCCTCGCTCGTGCCCGCCTCCAGGAGCGGCAGGCAGACGTCGGCGACGGCGTAGAGGATGTCGGAGCCGCGGAGGACGAACTGGCCGCGTGTTCCGCTGAAGTAGACGCCGCCCGTGACCGGGGCGTAGTGCAGTCCCGGGCGGGTCCTGAGCAGCGGGGCCGGTGTCGCGGGGGCCTCGGGCGCCTCGGAGGTGCGTGTGCCCCGCGCCGCCTCCGACTCCGTCTCGGTCAGTGTCATGAACGCTTCCCTTCCGGTGCCGGGTTCTGCGGGGCGTACGTGAACGGGCCGCCGGCCGCGCGGCCGACCTCGAGCACCCACTCGGTGGCGTGGGTGCCGTCGGTGACGCCGGGCAGCGCCTCCTCCAGGTAGTCGGCGCCGCCGCCGCGCCGCTCCAGCATCCGGGGCAGGACGCGGGCGGCGAGGGCGCTGGAGAGGTCCACGTACTGCGGCTTCTGCTGGAGGCGCTTGGACTGGACGTCGGGCGCGCCGACCGACAGGGGTCCTTCGTCGTCGGGGACCGATTTGACGACGACCTCCTCGGGGACGCCGTGCCGGGCCCGCCAGGCGGTGAGGGCGAGGAGCCGTTCGTGCTCGTCGGGGCCCGCGGCGATCGCCGTGTCCAGCTCGGTCCCGCCGTACCAACGGCGGCGTCCGATGACGACGTCGCCGACCGTCATTCGAGGTGCGGTGCGGGTGGCCGTGCCGTCCCAGGGGGTCGACGCGTGCCAGGAGTTGGGGAGGCTGTTGAAGAGGCGGCCGCTGATGACGAGGCCGGAGGCGACCGACAGGGGCGGCGGGAACAGGCCGGGGTGGCCGGTGCCGAGGGGCAGGACGCGCAGGGGGCGGCCGTCGGCGTCCTCGACGGTGAGGGTGTCCGTCGCCGCGTCGTGCGCGAGGCGCAGGGTGAACCAGTCCTCCGCGGTGAGGCCGCCGGGCAGGATCGGGGTGTGCGCGTTGACGTTGAGCCGGTGCAGGCCCAGGTCCTCGGTGACGCGCGCGCCGTCGTGCCCGTAGAACCGGTCGAGGCGTTCGGCGAGGCGGGGCAGGGCGCGGCCGCCCTGGCGGCGGTCGGCCTCCAGGAAGCGGGCGTAGAGCATGCCGTGGCCCGGGAGGCCGTCGTTGAGGACGAGCCGGTCGCCCGCCTGCTGGAGGAGGACGCCGTAGATGAGCGGGTCCTGGCGGAAGCGGTCGGGCAGGGCGCGGGTCAGCTCGGCCACGTCCGCCGCCGTGAGGGCGAGGGTGTCGGCGCCCTCCTGGGCGACCTTGGTGAGCTGGGCGTGGACCGCGTCGGAGAGTTCGCGGCGCAGCAGGTACATGCGCTCCAGGCTGCCGTCGGCCGGGCCGAGGCCGGTCAGCGCGGTGGCCTCGCCGGTGCCCTGGGGTCCGTAGACGGCGGCCATGGCGGCGGCGCGGCGGGACACCTCGGCGACGATGTGCGGGGCGTGCTCGGCGAGCGGCACGTTCGCCCCGGCGCCGAAGCGCTCGACGAACGCGGCGGTCATCAGGACCCGTACGTCGTGCAGCCAGTCGAAGACCGAGAGGAGTTCCACCGCCGGGCCCACGTCGGCGAGGTGCGGGTGCCAGTCGGCGGAGGCCACCTTCAGCGGTGGCATGACGTAGTCCTCCTCGACTGTGATGTGCGCGGGGCGGCCCGCGGCCTGGCTGAACCGGCCGAGGTCCGCGCGCAGAGCGGCGAGGGCCGCGCCGCGCTCCTGCGCGGGGGTATCGGCCAGGCGGGGCAGGGCGGTGCGCACCTTGTCCGCCAGCTCGGCCGCTTCTGTTCCGGCCGGGAGCGTGAGCAGTTCGTCGTAGTCGGCGCTCGCGACGTGCTCCTCGGCGCGGGCGAAGGTGCACAGCACGCCCTGGCGCAACGCCTGCCGCACCCGGCGGTCGGCCTCCTCGGCGGAGCAGCCCGCGCGTCCGGCGACGTGGGCGACGACGGCCGGGAAGCGGCGCGGGCCCATCGACAGGGCGTCGAGCAGGTCGCCGACGGGGCCGTCGAGGGGCAGGGCGAGGCGCCGGATGCCCTGGTCGGTGACGTTGAGGAAGAACAGCTTGCCCGCCGCCGGGTCGGGTGCGGAGGTCGGCGGGACGCCCACCCACAGCTCGGACGGGTCCGTCTCCTGGTTGTCGTCGCCGAGTACGTAGCCGAGCATGACGCGGTCCAGGCCGGGGACGGCCTCGGCGCCGGTGAAGGCGACCTCGCCGGGGCGTACGGCCGTCTCGTCGCCGGCCGGGGCCGGTTCGGCGATGCCGACGGCGGTGAACCGGGAGAGCGGGCTGGTGCGCACCATGGCCCGGGTCACGTACTGGATGAGACCGCGCTCCGACTTGCGGGTGCGGGCGGAGACCTTGCCGGGGCCCTGGACGGCGGCCCGGTAGCGCTCGGCCTCCTGGTGCACCTCGGGGGCGACCAGGGCGAGCGAGCGCAGCAGGTCGTCGTCGCTCAGCAGGCGGGCCAGGGTCTCGCGTTCGCGGTCGGAGGCGGCCGCGTAGCCCTCGACGACAGCGGCGCGCAACCGCTCGCGCTCCTCGTGGGCGGCGAGCCAGCGGGCCACGGCCGGGGTGCGCGTCGCGGGGCTGTCGGCCTCCTTGCGGGGGGCGCGGCCGTTGTGGATGGCGCGGCGCAGCGCGATCAGCTCCCGGCGCTCGGCGTCCGACCCGGCGGCGCCGATCCGCTCGTAGAGCACCTGCGAGCAGGGCTCGGCGGCCTCCGCCAACTCGGCCTCCACCGCAGCGAGTTGGTGCAGCAGGCGGCGCTGCCCGGGGTCGGCGAGGCGGCTGCGGCGCAGCGGGTTGACGCGCAGGAACCACTGGGGTTCGGGGATGGTCATCGTGCTGCTCCCGTCGGTTCGGCGGTGCCCGGTGCGGCAGGGGTGGTCCGGTCCAGGCGGTCCCGCCAGCTCGTGCCGAGCACCTCGTCGACCGTCTCGGCGAGGGCGAAGCACATGTAGTAGCGCTGCATCGGCGGGACGGTCAGGAGGGGCAACTGCTGGTAGAAGAGGTTGGTCAGGAGGCGGTACGCGGCGAAGAACGGGGACGGCGTGTCGATCGCGCCCGAGCCGTGCACGGTGCGGTGGAAGTCGGTGTCGGGCTGCGCGCCGCGCGGGACCACGGTCGGCGCTCCGGGCGGGCCCATCTCGCTGCGGTCGACGGCGTCACCGACGGAGTCGAGGAGGTCACCGGTGAGGGTGCCGGCGGCGACGGCGCTGTCCAGGACCCCGGCCGCGTAGGCGAACGCGGTGCGCCACTGCGCGGCGGCGGGCGACACCTCGCCGCTCAGCCGCTGTCCGACGACGGCGCGGAGCTCGGGCGCGTCCTTGGCGAGGCGCTCGCGGAAGGCGGGCCGCATGTCCTTGGTGGGCGCCGCCCAGGCGAGGAACGCCTCGACGTGGGAGCGCGGCGAGAAGACGCCGTAGGCCGGGCCGAGCGCGTGGGTGTCGATGAGCGCGGCGAACGCCTCCGCGAGGCGGACCGTGGCGCTGCGGGGCCGGTCCGCGATGCCCTCGATCGTCGTCAGGACCGGGGTGGTGAGGGCGCCGAGGACGACGGTGCGCAGCGTGTCCAGGCGCGGGTCGCGGGAGCGCAGGGCGGGGTCGTCGGCGGCGACGTGCTCCACGGCGCCGTGCTCGCGCAGCGGCAGGTAGGGCGGCTGCACCCCTTCGAGGCGGCCCAGCTCCCGCGCCTGGGCGAGGTACTTCTCCTCGGTGAGGGCCTTGCTCGGGTCGAGGGGGCCCGCGTCGAGTCCGGCGAGGACGGCGGCCCAGTCGACGTCCCCGGCGGGCCCCGCGCCGCCGGCCGGGGCGAGGAGGTCGATGTGCGGTCCGTGCCGCCAGCCCCGGCGCACCTGCACCCCGGGCACCCCGCGCCCGGTCAGCTCCCGGGCGGCCGGGACGACGTGCCGGGCCAGCCAGGCCGGTGTCACCGGCATCCGTGTGTGGAGCCGTACCCCCGTCAGGTCGGTGGAACCCGGCCTCACGGCTATGCGCTCCGGAGCGTCAACCCCCATGTCCTGGCACCTTCCGCAATGAAATCGAAAACGTCGGAAACGTCGAAAACTCAGCATCATTTTTGATGCCGTGAATTGGCGGCGGAAGGAAAGAGGGCCCGGCGCCTTACATACGTCACGCTTTCCGTGACGTATGTGGAGGACCGATGTATCCTCCACCAATGACGCCCACGACGACGCCATCCCCCACAGCCTCGGCGGACGCCGAATGCCTCGCGCTCACCCGCACATTGCGCCGCAGGGGCGCCCTTGTCCTGTCCGTTTTCGGCCTGTTGTGGGCCTTCGCCGGGGCCTCCGGCACCGGTTCCGGCACGGATCCCGTACCGGTCGCGATCGAGGTCGCGGCCGTCCTGGTGACCGCCGACGCCCTCTACCTGGGATACCGGCGCAGCGCCGCCCCCTCGCCCCGGACCGTGAACCTGCCCGAGAAGTGGGCGCGCGGGGTGGGCATCGTCAACTCGGTCGAACTGGTGGCCATCTTCGCGGTGATCGCGGCGTCCAACGCCGCCGGCCGTCCGGGGCTCATCCCCGTGGGCATCGCGCTCGTCGTGGGCCTGCACTTCTTCCCGCTGTCGCGCCTGTACGACCAGTGGCAGTACAGGTGGACGGCCGCGCTGCTCACCGTGGCGGCCGTCGTCGGCCTGGTCCTCTACGCGGCCGGCGTCACGGACGAGACCGTGCGCGTCGTGGTGGGCCTGGTCTCCGCCGTCGTCCTGTGGGCCTCCGCCTACCACCTGGCCCTGCGCGGCTGACACCGCCGCCGCCTGAACCGACCCCGTACGCACGCAAGGATGTGCCCGACCGGCCGACCGGCCGGACAGGCGCATCCTTGATCGCGTTTCTCACGCGGTACCGCGCATCACGCCACTTCAGCAGGCCGAGCAGGTGCTGGAGGACGAGGACGAGGTGCCGATCGAACCGCTGGAGGCGCCCATCTCGGGCAGCGCGACGCCGTCGGCGACCTCAAGGGTCTCCAGCTCGTCCGCGTCGAAGCCGTCGAAGGCCTGCTCGTCAGCGTTCTTGATGTCCTTGGCGGTCATGTCTGTGGTCCTTTCCGGGATCCGTGGAGGGGGTGGGTCAGCAGGCCGAGCAGGTGCTGGAGGACGAGGACGAGGTGCCGATCGAGCCGCTGGAGGCGCCCATCTCGGGCAGCGCGACGCCGTCGGCGACCTCGAGGGTCTCCAGCTCGTCCGCGTCGAAGCCGTCGAAGGCCTGCTCGTCGGCGTTCTTGATGTCCTTGGCGGTCATGTGACTTCTCCTTGGGTCGCAATGGTGCGTGGAATACTGCGTGGAAATACTGCGTGGAATGCAGACCGGAATTCGGGAGCCCCGCGCCGGGAGTTTCAGCGGGTTTTCGCTTTTCCCGTCCGGCTCTGAATTCATCTTGCTCGAACCGTCACCGCCGCACCAGACCCCCCGGCTTCCGGCTGACATTTATCACGCGCCGGGTGACGTATTACCTGCGGCCGGCACCGCCCATTCGGGGCTGTTCACCATGTGCCATTCGCTGCCGGGCCGCGCGGGTATGCCGGCGTCCGGCCCGGGGGTGCCGAGCAGGAAGTCGCCGACCGACGACTCCTGGAGGTAGTCCAGGCCGAGGACGCGGGCGGAGAGGTCGGCGTCCCCGTTGCCGAGGCCGCAGGGCGCGAGGCCCATCGCCGTCGCCACCAGGTACATGGTCTGGTAGAGCACACCGGTGTGGCGCAGCGTCGTCGCGTAGGCCATCGCCCGGTACTTCCACGCCATGCGCTGGAACCGGGAGGTCACCGTGAACAGCACGTCGGGGTGGACGTCGAAGCCGACCGAGCGCGAGGCCACGCCGAGCAGGTCGCGGCGGTCCTCCGCGGACTCGTTGACGAGGACGAGGCGGTGCCCGTAGGAGTCGTAGTGGTAGACGCCGGGCGTGAGGCCCTCGCAGCGCAGCACCGTGACGTACAGCTCCAGTTCGTACAGGGAGCCGCCGCTCGGGTAGGGGCGGGAGACGACCTCGTCGCGGTCGGTCGCGTCGGGCGGCGTGTGGTGCACGCGGATGCGCTGCACCCGGTACAGGAACTCCCCCAACTCCTTTGCTGTCAGCGGGCGTTGCCCGAACGTGCGGTGGGATCTGCGGGTCTCCAGGGCGGCGGTCAGGGACGGGTCGCGGGCGTCCAGGTCGGCGCGGTGCGGCC
Source organism: Streptomyces sp. NPDC046939 (assembly GCF_040644575.1). Taxonomy (NCBI): domain Bacteria; kingdom Bacillati; phylum Actinomycetota; class Actinomycetes; order Kitasatosporales; family Streptomycetaceae; genus Streptomyces; species Streptomyces sp. NPDC046939. The sequence goes on along the minus strand of NZ_JBEYWV010000027.1, from coordinate 61,824 downwards.
GGTGCAGATCGACCGCGGGGCCCGCGGGCGGCGGCTTCACGGCGGGCTGTGGCTCGATCTCGCCGCGGTAGGGGTACAGGGCGCCGAACGCCTCGTCGAAGCGGCCGGAGCGGATGCGGGAGTGGAAGAGCAGGTCGTGGAAGTCCCACTGGCGCAGCACCGGCTCGGTGTCGGAGGGGAACGCCCCGTCGGCGCCCGCGACCTCGACCAGCTCCGCGCCGACGAGATGCGCCAGGACGTCCAGCGTCTCCGCCGCGCTCAGCCCCGTACCGTCTCCGGACCGGGCGGCGGTGCCGGGCAGGCCGAGGGCGGCCACGAGTTGCCGTGCGGCGGGGTCGGCGAGGACGGCGCGGAACTTCGCCAGCGGTGACTCCAGGACGAGGACGTCCTCGCGGGTGCGGCACAGGGCGAACCGGGACAGGCGCACCCGCGCGTCGGCCGTGACGGGCGCAACCCGTCGGCGGGCGTCCCGCGCCGTCGGCTCCAGACGAAGCAACTCCCTTCTCTGTGCGGGCGGTTCGTGGGTGAGGACGCTGTGGGCGAGGAGGTGCCCGGCTCGCTTGAGGAGTGCGGCGGCCCGCTCGCGGCCGGCGGCGTCGAGCCCTTCGCAGAGCTCCTCGTGCGGCAGCGGCCTTCCCTCGGCGAGCCGGTCGAGGACCGTGCGCACGGCGCCGCGCACCGGGCGCAGCACGAGGGAGCTGACGGGTGCGCGCAGGACGGCGGTGTCCGTGGTCTCGTCGAAGACGACCTGTACGTCGGTGCGCAGCGCCCGGGCGGTCCCGCCGGGCGCATTTCTCACGGGTGGGGAAACAGGTACGGAATTCATGAAGCCACTCTGACGTCCGCTACACCGGCGGCCCCGGCCCCGTACGCACGGAATGACAGTCACCATTCCCGCACATGACCCGGGTCATGAGTGCACGTGACACATGCAAGGGGCGGGGGGTTTTCGCTCGGAGATCCGGCGTGCGCGGCGCAAGCTCGGAACACGAATTCACCCGGCCCGACCACGGGCCGGATCATCCCCACTCCATCCTCAAGGGACAAGGAAGACAGCCGTGTTCACTCGTCGTCACGCGATACGCCTCGGTCTGACCACCGGTGCCGTCGGGGCGGTCGGCGCCGCGGGCGGCGTCTTCCAGTCCCTCGCCTCGGGGCAGCCGGCCGCGGCGGCAGCGGCCTCCGGCACGGCGCCCGCCGCTCCTACGGCCGTCGCGCCGTTCTCGGTGCCGCTGACGGTGCCGCCGGTCCTCGCCCCGTACCGCAGGACCGCCCGCGCCGACCACTACCGGGTCACGATGCGGCGCGCGAGCAAGGAGATCCTGCCGGGCACCCGCACCGACGTCCTCACCTACAACGGTTCGTTCCCGGGCCCGACGATCCGCGCCCGGCGCGGCAGGACAGCCGTCGTCGAGCAGGTCAACGCGCTCGACATGCCGACGTCGGTGCACCTGCACGGCGGCAACAACCCGGTGGAGCACGACGGCGGGATGATGGACACCATCGCGCCGGGCCGCAGGCGCACGTACGTCTACGAGAACAAGCAGCCGGCCGCCACCCTGTGGACGCACGACCACGCCCACCACATGGAGTCCGAGCACGTCTACCGGGGCCTTTCCGGTCTCTACCTGCTCAGTGACGCCGCGGAGGACCGGCTGGGCCTGCCGTCGGGCAAGTACGACGTCCCGCTGGTCCTGCGCGACGCGCAGTTCGATGAGAACGCGGCCATGGTCTACACGATGGACGACGCCGAGAACCGTACGACGATCCTCGTCAACGGCAGGCCGTGGCCGTATCTGAAGGTCGAGGGCCGCAAGTACCGCTTCCGGCTCGTCAACTCCTGCAACCTGCGGATCTTCGTCCTCGCCCTGTCCGACGGCAGCACCACCCAGCACCCGGTGCAGCAGATCGGCTCCGACGGCGGTCTCCTGGCGGCTCCCGCCGAGACGCCCGTCCTGGTGCTCTCCCCCGGGGAACGCATCGACTTCGTCGTCGACTTCGCGCAGTACGCGCCCGGCACGCAGCTCGTCCTCGCCAACATGCTGGGGCCGGGCCCGACCGACCTCGTCGGCCAGGTCATGCGGTTCGACGTCGGGGAACGCACCCCCGACACCAGCCGCGTCCCGGCCCAGCTCGCCACGCTGCCCGCGCTGCCCACGCCGACCGTGGAGCGCTCCTTCGACCTCACGATGGACGAGCCGGGCACCGGCCACCAGGCGTACATCAACGGTAGGACCTTCGACCCCGACCGCATCGACACCCACGTCCAGTGGGGCGCCACCGAGGTGTGGACGGTCACCAACAAGAGCGCCACCATCCCGCACAACTTCCATATGCACCTGGTGCAGTTCCGCATCATCGAGCGCGACGGACAGCCGCCCTACCCCGCCGAGGCGGGCCTGAAGGACACCGTCCTGCTGTTCCCCGGGCAGACCGCGAAGCTCCAGCTCACCTTCGATTCGCACCGCGGTGTCTACCCGTACCACTGCCACATGATCGACCACAGCGCCATGGGAATGATGGCGCAGCTCAAGATCGCCTGACCACCGGCGGTCCGAAAGAAGAAAGGAGGACCATGGACTCCCCGCCCCTCTCCCGCCCGTACACCCGGCGCGTGCTCGCCGCGCTCGGCCGCGACCCCGAGCGGATCGTCCTGCGCCGCCCCGGCACGGCCGTGACCGCCGCCGAGCTGCGCGCGTCGGTCCTGGGCTGCGCCGCCCTGCTGCGCTCCCACGGTGTCGGGCCCGGCACCACCGTCGCCATCCTGACCGGCCCCAACCACCCGTCGATGCTCAGCTCCCGCTACGCCGCCCATCTGCTCGGCGCGACCTCGGTCTACATCCGCTCGATGAACCCGCGCACGGACACGGAGACCTTCACCCTGTCCACGCAGGCCGAGCTCCTCGCCGACCTGGACGTGCCGCTGCTGCTCGTGGACGACACCGACGAGGACAGCGCGGCGCGCGGCAGATGGCTCACCCTGCGCCGCCCCGGGCTCACCGTCCTGGCGATCCCCCGTACGGCGGCCGGTTCCTCCGGCACCGTGCCCGACACCCCGCCGCCGCGCCCCGACGACCTCGCGGTCGTCGACTTCACCAGTGGCAGCACCGGCCGGCCCAAGATGGTCGGGCAGCGCTACCGGACCCGTGAACACCTCGTCGGCCGCCTCGCCGACGGGCTCGACGCGGCGGGACCGGCGACACTCCTGTCCGTCACCCCCATCAGCCACACCACGGCGCCGATGGCCGACGCGGTGCTGTGCGGCGGCGGCAGCGTCGTCCTGCACGACGAGTTCGACGCCGACGCCACCCTCGAAGCGATGGCCGAACACGGCGTGACGGACGTGTACTTGGCCGTCCCGCACCTGTACCGGCTCCTCGACCACCCACTGATCACCTCCTACGACCTGTCGTCCCTGCGCCGCATCACCTACAGCGGAACCCCGGCCGCCCCCGACCGGGTCCGGCAGGCTGTCGAGGTCTTCGGTGACGTACTGATCCAGGTGTACGGGACCACGGAGGCGGGCGGCATCAGCAGCCTCAACCCGCTGGACCACCGCGAACCCGAACTGCTCGGCTCGGCGGGGCGCCCCTTCCCCTGGGTGCGCGTCGAGATCCGGGCACCGGGCACCGGCACCCCGCTCGGGCGCGGGCAGAGCGGCGAGATCTGGGTCGACTCCCCCACCGTCTCGGCCGGCTATCTGAACGACCCGGAGCTGACCGGGTCCACGTACCAGGACGGCTGGCTGCGCACCGGCGACCTCGGCCACTGGGACCGCTACGGCTACCTCCGCCTGGACGGCCGCGTCGGCGACGTCATCAAGCACGGCGGTCTGAAGCTCGACCCGGCGGCCATCGAGGCGGCGCTGATGAAGCACCCGCAGGTGCGGCAGGCGACGGTGTTCGGGGTGCGGGACGAGCAGTTCGTCGAGCAGGTGCACGCCGCCGTCGAACTGCACTCCGGCGCCGACCGCACCTCCTGCGACCTGCGGGACTACGTCGCGGCGACGCTGACGCCCGAACACGCCCCGGTCGCCGTGTCCGTGTGGCCGCGGCTGCCGCTCACCCCGTCCGGCAAACCGGACCGCGCGCGGCTGCGCTCCATGGCCGTCCCCGTACGGGCCCGGCCCGCGGCCCCGCGCGACGGTTCACCGGGACGCGGTGCGCCGACCGGCGCACCGACCCGCGCAACAGAAAGGGCGCTCCATGACCGGATACGGCCACTTCGCCCGGTCCCTGCGGCTGCGGCGGCTCTACCGCCACAGCACGGCCGGCCTGATGATCACCCCGCTCGACCACTCGATCAGTGACGGACCCGTGGTGCCCAAGGGCACGACCCTCGACGAACTCGCCGGGCAGCTCGCCGCCGGCGGCGCCGACGCGGTCGTCGTGCACAAGGGCAGCGTCCGCCACATCAGCCCGGAGCGGTTCGCCGCGATGTCGCTGATCATCCACCTCAACGCCTCCACCAGCCAGGCCCTGGACCCCGACGCCAAGTACATGGTCACGCAGGTGGAGGAGGCCCTGCGGCTCGGCGCGGACGCGGTCAGCGTCCACGTCAACGTGGGCTCGGACGACGAACGGCAGCAGATCGGCGACCTCGGACGGATCGCCGACGCCTGCGACCGGTGGAACCTGCCGCTGCTCGCCATGGTCTACGCCCGCGGCCCGCGCGTCACCGACCCGCGCGACCCCGGCATGGTGGCGCACGCCGTCACCGTCGCCGCCGACCTCGGCGCGGACCTGGTCAAGACCGTCTTCCTCGGCTCCACCGCGGAGATGCTCGACCTCACCGCGGCCTGCCCGGTGCCGGTACTCGTCGCGGGCGGCCCCGCGATGGCCACCGAGCGGGACGTCCTCACCTACGTCCAGGGCGCCCTCGCGGGCGGCGCGGGCGGGGTGGCGATGGGCCGCAACATCTTCCAGGCCGCGGACCCGAGGCGGCTCGCCGCCCAGGTGGCCCGGCTGATCCACCACTTCCCCGAACAGCACTTCGGCACCGTCGGCTTCCCGGCCGCCGACGCCGACCCGACCGTGCGCCTGACCCCCGACCACCTGACCGACCTGCCCGACCTGACAGGAGACCCGCATCATGACGGACGCCAAACTGTGCTGGCTTGACATCCGCGACGCCGGCGACGCCACCGCCGCCGTCCTCGAAGAGGCCATGCACCAGCGGATCGACGGCATCGTCGCCGCCGACCCGGCCGCCTTCGCCGACCTGCCGCCCACCGTCCGCAAGGTCCTGCTGTACGAGGCCGGGCCCGACGCCGTCCCCGCCGACCTCGGCGCCACCGACCTGGTCGTCGTCAAGGGCGGCAAGGACGAGCGGGCCGCGCTGGAGAAGGCCCACCCGGACGTCCAGTTCGGGCGGTACGTCGAGATCGTCGACGCCGACACCCTGGAGGACGCCTGCCTCGCCGCCCGCCTGGAGCCGTGGGCCGTCCTCGACTTCCGCGACCCCACCAAGATCCCGCTGGAGATCGTCATCGCGGCGGCCTCGGGCGCCCCGGGCTCGATCATCACCACGGCGGCCGACACCGACGAGGCCGAGATCGTCTACGGCGTCCTCGAACTCGGCTCCGACGGTGTGCTGATGCGGGGCACCAAGGTCGGCGACGCCACCGCGCTGCGCCGGGCGGCGACCGCCCGCGCCGGCAAGGTCGACCTGGTCGAGCTGACCGTCACCGCCACCACCCACATCGGCATGGGCGAGCGGGCCTGCGTCGACACCACGACGCACTTCCGCAAGGACGAGGGCATCCTCGTCGGCTCGCACTCCAAGGGCATGGTCCTGTGCGTCAGCGAGACCCACCCGCTGCCGTACATGCCGACCCGCCCGTTCCGGGTCAACGCCGGGGCGCTGCACTCGTACACCGTCTCCGAGGAGGGGCGGACGAACTACCTCAGCGAGCTGCACGCGGGCAGCAAGGTCCTCGCCGTCGACGTCGAGGGCCGCACCCGGCCCGTCTCCGTCGGCCGCGTCAAGATCGAGACCCGCCCGCTGATCTCCATCGACGCCGTCGCCCCCAGCGGCCAGACCGTCAACCTGATCCTCCAGGACGACTGGCACGTGCGGGTCCTCGGCCCCGGCTCGGCGGTGCTCAACTCCACCGAGCTGAAGCCGGGCGACCGCATCCTCGGCCACCTGCCGACCGCGGACCGCCATGTCGGCTACCCGATCCAGGAGTTCTGCCTGGAGAAGTAGTCCTGCCCGAAGAAGCAGGGTCAGCGTTCGCAGTGTTCCGCCCAGCCCCGGCACGCCTCGTGCCGGGGCCGGCGCATGTGCGGTCCGGGTCGGTGTCACAGCAGTCCGTGCTCCCCGGCGATCCGTGCCGCGTCGAACCGGTTGCGTCCCCCGAGCTTCTTGATCGCGGCCGAGGTGAGGTTGCGTACGGTGCCCGCCGCGAGGAACAGCTCCCCCGCGATCTCCTTCACCGTCGCCCCGCTCGCGGTCAGGCGCAGGACGTCCGTCTCCCGCGTGCTCAGGGACGACTCCCCGGCGTCGGCGGGCCGCAGCAGCGACGGATCGACGGTCAGACAGCCGCCCGCGACGCCCATCAGCGTCGTGACGAGCTGCGGCAGGCGGGCGTTCTTCGGTACGACGCCCAGCGCGCCCGCGGCGACCGCCCGGTCCACCACCGACGGGGTCGCCGCCCCCACCATCAGCGCGACCCCGCACTGCGGGTGGAGACTGCGCACCTCCATGGCGACCTGCAGCGCCCTGCCGCCCAGCGTGGGCTCGCCGAGCAGCAGCACGGTGGGCCGGTGCCGTTCGACCGCCGGCAGGACCGCGTCGCAGGACGTGGCGAGACCGACCACCGTCAGGCCGTCGATGCCGTTGAGCGTCTCGGCGAAGGCTTCCAGAACGAGTTGGTGGTCGCCGGCGACGACCAGACGTATGGACATAGCGTTTCCCCCATGACGACGCGTCAACAGCGCGGACGCGAACTGTTCCGGGCGGCCAGCCGCCCCATGACCTCCTGGACCAGCCTCTCCTGGCCCTCCATGTCCTCGACCGCCTCGACCTCCACGTACGTGGCGGAGGGCGGGAGCGCCGCCGCGACCGCACCGGCCACGACACGCATGGCCGCCGGTAACGACTCGGCCGCGTCACCCGCCGGGATCACCACCACGCAGGCGGTGGCCGTGCCGAGGTCCGCCGCGATCTGCCCGGGCAGCGCCCGGAAGGTCTCCGCCCGCTCGGTGTCGACCTGGTAGGGCAGCGCGACCAGGCCGATGTCCGCCAGCTCCTTGCAGAGGAACGCCGCGTTCGTGGCGGCGTCGTCCGCGCGCCCCGGGTGCCCCGCGCCGACGACCGCCACCGCCGCGCCCGCCGCGCACAACTGCGTGGCGATGCGCCGGCCCACGCCCGCGGTCGCGTCGACGACGAGGACGACGGCGTCCGCGAGGGGCGGAAGCGGGTAGGTCGTTGAATGGGACACCGATACTCCCGAACGGGTAGTGTGACGAATATGTGAACGATCACGGGGGCGTCGATCGCGACGATCCCCCGCGTCTGCCGTTCGTGCCGCATGAGACGGCGGGTGCGAACGGCCGGCACCATACGTGCGGTTCAGGGGGACACCACGTGGCCGAGTCATCAGCGCTGGACCAAGAGACGCTCGGCGTGTACCGGGCCATCCTGTTCCACAAGGAACACGATCCCGACAGGCTCGCCCAGCTCCTCGACATCGATCTCAGTTGCGTGAAATCGGCCCTCGACCGGTTGTCCGACCTGTCGCTCCTGGCCCCCTCACGGGACTCACCCGGAGCACTCCGCGCCGTCAACCCCTCGCTCGGCCTGAAGGTCCTCCTCCAGCGCGAGCAGGACGAACTGGCCTGGCGCCAGCAGCGCATCGAACAGAACCGGGCCGCGCTCGCCGCACTCGCCGCCGAGTACGCCACCTCCAGCCGGCCCGGAACGGACGGCACCGAGGAGCTCGACAACGTCGACGACATCCGCATCCGCCTGGAGGCCCTGGCCGAGTCCTGCCGCCACGAGTCCCTCGCCTTCCACCCCGTGGGCGGACTGACCGAGGAGTCGATCGAGGCGGCCCGGCCGCTCAACGAACAGGCGCTCGCCCGCGGCGTCCGGTTCCGCTCCATCTACCTCGACAGCGTCACCAACGACCGCGTGACCAGGGCGCACGCGCAGTGGATGGCCGAGCGCCACAGCGAGATCCGTACGTCCCCGACGCTGCCCATGCGGCTGCTCATCGTCGACACGACCGCGGCCGTCGTCGCCGGACTGCCCGGCCAGACCGGGCCGTCGGCGCTCGTGTTCAGCAGCCGGCCCGTGGTGCTCGCCATGCGCGCCCTGTTCGAGGCGTACTGGGAGCACGCGTCGCCGTTCCACCAGGAGCTGTCCGCCGCCGACCAGGGGGCCGAACTCACGCCCCAGGAACGCAAACTGCTCCAGCTCCTCGCCACCGGCCTCACCGACGAGGCCGTCGCCCGCGCCCTCGGCATCGGCGTCCGCACCGAGCGGCGCATCGTCGCCGAACTCATGGAACGGCTCGGGGCGTCCAGCCGGTTCGAGGCGGGCGTCCAGGCGGCCCGCCGCCAGTGGATCTGACGGATCCGACGACGGACGCCCACTCCCCCCGGGTACGCGGATCACGGCCTGGCCGGGGGTGTGGGCCACGCGAAGTCGTTCGTGGAGTCCTTCGGGGCGTTCTTCGGGTCGACCGGCCAGACGAAGTCGCCGGGCGCGTTCCTCGGGTCGATGGGCCACACGAAGTCCGACGCGGAGTCGAGCCCGTCCCGCACACCGGAGAACACACCGGCGCCCGGGCGGCCCGAGGGCGGCGTCGGCCAGGCGAAGTCCTGGGTCGTGGCCTGCGGCGCCTGCCCCGCCACATCGGCGGCCTGAGCGGGCGCCGCCCAGGCCATGCCGGCCAGCACACCGGCGGCGACAGTGAGAACGGCGGAGATACAACGGTTGGTACGGGCCACGACAGGTCTCCATTCCATGCGGTCAGACTTGTTCACGACAGTGCGCATGGAGCCAGTGGTGCTTCAGCTCCCCCGGGCCGGTCCGCGTTCCCCGCGCTTTCCGGCCGCTGAGAAGAGAAAACCACCCCGCCCCCACCCCTGTCCGCATCACACGAGGTCAGGAAGCTGCCTGGCAGGGAACTGCCGCGCTGTGCCGCGACACCGCTTGGACGGACCGCGCCCTGTCGGCGAGGCGCTTCACGTCGAGATTGGCCGGTTCCTGACGCGCCGCTCTTGGACGTCACCGAGCGAGCACCCGCACGGCCAGAAATCCACTGCTCCTTTGCTTTCGGCGCAAAATCGCACCGGAACTCAAGCAGTACTGGACTCTCCGTGCCGCCTCGCACGCCCGCCCGTCACGTGACCGACGTGACCGGAGCGGAGAGGCCAGCCACAGAACGGCACCCCGGAGCAGAGCAGTTGACGACGAGAGGTGCGGAGGTAGTCGAGCTGATCGGCCCCCAGGGCCGGGCAGCGGAGCCACCCACCGTGCTCAGCCACGCTTCCTTGTTGCTTGTTCGTCACGGTCGCCACCACCCGAGACTCAGAGCCGCTGGTGCCGCCCACGACCGCTGCCTTGCCGACGGTGCCGCGCGCGAAGCCTGCTCAGCCATCGACGGGGCACGAAGTAAGTGTCGGCAGCGAACGGATGACGAAGAACAGCTCTTTGGTTAAGAGAGACACCGCAAATCAAGCCGATGACCTGCGGCTTTGCGAAACCGAATGTCGGCGGCGGCCGACATTCACTCGGGATGAATGTCGCTGGGGGCCGACGTTGGGCTCCGAAAGTTGCGCTCATCCGCAACTCCACTCCAAAAGTTGCGGCTAGGCGCAAGATTTACGCCCTCGCCAGCGTCCCCCGTCACCTAGTTGGAGCCTGCCGACGTCTGGAATGTCGCTCCTACTGGCTGAGCCCAGTGCGGGCGGGCGACCACGGCACGGACCTCGCCAAGCTGATCGCCGAACAGTTCGGTGCCGGGCCCGTCCATGAGGTCAAGGCCACCGTCTACCGCAGGCCACCCCACGACATGCTCGGGGCTGAGGGTTACTCCCTGGTCAGTGACTACTTCCTACGCCGCGTGCTCCCTTACTGCATGATGCACAACTCAGTCACTCGTACCGAGATCGCGGAGGAGGTAGGAGTGGCACGTACCAGCGTGGGCCATGCCCTGGACGCTCTGTGCTCGCAAAACCTGATCCGGAAGGTGAAGCGCGGCTCCTACGAGCTCAACCCCCGGGTGGCCTACAACGGCAACGGGGCAGAGCAGCGCGACTTTCTCGCGGAGCTGCGCGCCCTGGACCTCGACACGCGGTTCCCGGACGAACTCGGCCCCGAACTCACTCTGTTCGCCCGTTCCGACGTCGGCTGACCGGAAGGATCCAGCTGTGCTGTTCAGTACGACAGGCCTGTTGGCGATGCTGCACCGCCTCCAGTTGACGCCGACCGCCATCGACGTGCTGTCCGTGATGGTGGACAAGCAGCAGCCCGGCGGCAGTGTGGAGATGCGACAGGCCGACATCGACGCCGTCCTCGGTGTCGGCCAGGCATCGATGAGTCGGGCCATGGCCCTCCTGGTCGACCGCGGGATCGTCATTCGCTCAGGAGGCGGCCGCGGGCACCGCTACGCCCTCAATCCGGCGGTGGCGGGCTACGAGAGCCAGACGGAACTCACTTTGGAGATGAACAAGCAGCTCGCCGTCGGCGGGCCGCCGCCGATCAACGTCCCTGACTACGTTCGCCGTCCTCCGAAGGAAGGCCGAGGTGGACTCCACCCCGTGGCGTCCTGACCGTCGGCATTCACGTCGTCAGCGACGCTGCCCCTCCTCCAGGAGGCGCTGGGCCAAGTGGTGGAGGTCTTGCGCTTGGAGTGTCTGGCCGTCGGAGCCTGGGAGCGGGACGTGCAGGGGCTGGGTCCAACGGGTGGGGATGGCGGTCAGGCCGTAGTACGCCCCGGCCAGGCCTCCGGTGACCGCCGCGACGGTGTCCGTGTCGCCGCCGAGGTCGATCGCCGCGCGGAGTGCGTCCTCGAAGCCGGTGGTGGTGCGCAGGGCCCAGACGGCGGAGCCCAGGCAGGGCCAGACGGCGCCGTTGAACTCCGTTGCCTGGTCGGGGTGCCAGTCGGGGGCGAGGACCGTGGCGTAGCGGGCGCGGTGGTCGGGCCGCCTCCGCACATCTCGCCGCCAACGCCGGGCACCGGGAACCGCGCGCCGCCCGGTAACGCGGGCCGCTTCACCGGCGCCGACGTCGGCGGACCACGGTCACGGACGCAGGCCCAGCATGCGTCCGACCTCGTCGTGACCGATCGCTTCCCCCGGAACCCCCTGAGCGGCGCGTCGCTCACGCTCGGCGATTGCCAGCGCGTCCTCGAGATCCTCCCTCACCTGAGGTGAGAGGAGGCGTGCGGGCACGTGGCCGTCGGTGAGCGCGATGGTCTCCCGGGCGTGTGCGGCCCGGCGGACGAGAGCGGCGGGGTCGGGGCGCGCCTGGCTGGGCGTCACTTCGGTCATGTCCTCATGATGGCAAGGGGCCGATGCTGATCACCGGCCGTTCCGCGTGTCGGCCCCGGCACATACGTGTCGTGGGCAGTGTGTGCCAGCCCGTGTTTCTTCCGTGGGGCCGGGGCCGGTCGGCAGGCTCGGTGTGTCGTCCACCGTGGGTCGATTCCACGTAGCGCACCGGGAGAGAGCAATGGACATCCGTCAACTTCGCACGTTTCACCGTGTGGCCGTGCTGGGGAGTTTCACGCGTGCCGCGGCCGAACTGAATTACGCGCAGTCCAGTGTGACGGCCCAGATCAAGAACCTGGAGGTGTCGCTCGGCAGTGATCTGTTCGAGCGGGTCGGCGGGAAGGTGAAGCTGACGCCCGCCGGTACGCGGCTGCTGCCGTACGCGGGGCAGATGCTCTCGCTGGCCGACGAGGCGCGTGGCGCGGCCTCGCCCGACGCCCAGCCCGAGGGCGTGCTGACGATCGGGACGATGGAGAGCATCACCTCCTACCGGATGCCTGCGGTGCTGGAGTACTTCCACCACCGCTACCCGCGCCTGCAGATCGCGCTGCGGCCGAGCCTGTGCGCCGAGACGCTGCACTCCCTGCGCCAGGGCGTGTTCGACGCGGGCTTCCTGATGGAGGCGGAGACGCAGCACTCCGGTGTGCACAGCGAGGTGCTCGGCGCGGAGGAGATGGTCGTGGTGGCCGCGCCGGGGCACCGGCTGGCCGGGGAGGCGAAGGTGGCCACGGACGATCTGCGTCTGGAGTCGGTTCTCGCGCCGGAGGCCGGCTGCGCCTACCGGGAGCTGCTGGAGGCGGAGTTGAACGACGGCTCCGGTGAGCCGGTGCCGTTCCTGGAGTTCGGCAACATCGAGGCGATCAAGCGCGGGGTCGGCGCGGGTCTCGGTGTCAGTCTCCTGCCCCGTATGACCGTCCTGGACGAGCTGTCCTCGGGCGTGCTCGTGCCGCTGGCCTGGGAGGTGCCCTTCGTGCTCTACACGCAGCTCGCGTGGCGCAAGGGGGCGCAGCTCTCGCGGGAGCGGCAGGTGTTCGTGGAGAAGGTCATCGACTTCCTCAGCCGCGAATATCAGGAGGGCCGGGAGTCCTAGTCGGCTCGCACGCATCCGGCATCAGGCATCCATCAGCCCGCCGTCGCCTATTCATGAGGCTTTTTCATGTTGCGCATGAATGGATTAGCTTCATCGATCGGTTGAGGCGATCTGGGCCATCTGTTTCGCCGAAGTGGAATCCTGGATTTTCTGTCGGGCGCCGCAGAGACTTTTAGAGTCCCAGTTACACACCAGAGGGAATCGACATGTCCCAGGTCATGCTTCCGTCCAAGCGCTTTGTCGTGTCGAGCGTGTCCTCCGACGCCCACATGTGGAATCTCGTTTTTCTGCAGCTTCTGCTTGAGGAACAGGGAGCCCACGTGGTGAATCTGGGGGCTTGCGTCCCCGACGATCTCATCATCGAGGAGTGCCTGCGCTCCGCCCCGGACGTGCTGGTCATCAGTACGGTCAATGGGCATGGGCACCTCGACGGGCTGCGGCTGATCCGCCGGATAAGAAGCCATCCCGAACTCTCCGGACTGCGTGTGGTCATCGGTGGGAAACTCGGGGTGCGCGGCGCCGACAACATCGTGTTCGCCGAAGAACTCTCCCTCAGTGGCTATGACGCGGTGTTCGAGGCCGATGGCGGTATCGAGGGTTTTCAGGAATTCCTCGAAACGCTCGACAGCACCTCTTCGAGGCCCGCCCTCCTTTCCTCGGAGGCGGCGGCATGAGCGAGTTGACGCAGGCGTCCCACAGGGGGTCCGTCGCGGGCCCGCAGAAGAATGGCGGGCGCTTTTCCCGCTATGTGCACGCGATGCACGCGCAGGGCCGGCTCGTCGTGCAGCCCCGTATGGGGTTCGCCGATCTGGCCACGATGCGTGAGGGGCTGCTCGGCGTCCGGCGCGCCGACGCCTCGGCCATCGGCACGATCACCCTGGACAGCTACACGCGGGTCAACGACCACGACTCCGCGCGGCAGGCGCTGCGTACGGGCGCCGAGCTGAACGGGTTTCCGCTGGTCGCCCATGGGGCGGAGACGACGCGGGCGCTGCTGGACTCCGTGTCCGGACCTGAGTTCCCCGTTCAGGTGCGGCATGGTTCGGCGCTGCCGTATCCGTTGTTCCAGGCCATGGTCGAAGCGGGTGTGGACGCCACCGAGGGCGGCCCGGTCTCGTACTGCCTGCCCTACAGCCGCGCCCCGATCAGCCGGGCGGTCGAGGCGTGGGCCCGGTGCTGCGAGCTGATCGCCGAGCAGCCCGAGCCGATGCATCTGGAGAGCTTCGGCGGCTGCATGCTGGGGCAGTTGTGCCCGCCGAGCCTGCTGGTGGCGCTGAGCGTGCTCGAAGCCCTGTTCTTCCGGGAGCACGGGCTGAGCGACATCTCGTTGAGCTACGCGCAGCAGACGCATCCGGGGCAGGATCTGGAGGCGATCGCGGCGCTGCGCCGGTTCGCCGGTGAACGCCTCGGCGAGGCGACCTGGCATGTTGTGCTCTACACGTTCATGGGTGTCTTCCCCCGGACGCCCACCGGCTCGTACCGGATTCTCGAGGAGAGTGTGCGGCTCGCGGTCCGCAGCGGCAGCGAGCGGTTGATCGTGAAGACGCCCGCGGAGGCGCATCGCATCCCGACCATCGCCGAGAACGTCGACGCGCTCGAATTCGCCGAGTCCATCGCCCGTGACGAGGCGGGGCGTGCGGGGCAGGCCGTCGTCGCGACCGACTCGGGGATCTACGAGGAGGCGCGGCTGCTCATCGACGCCACGCTCGAACTGGCGCCGACGGTCGGCGAGGCGCTGGTCAAGGCGTTCGAGCGGGGTCTGCTCGACGTCCCGTACTGCCTGCACCAGGACAACGCCAACAAGTCGCGGGCCTATGTCGACGCGCGCGGCATGCTCCAGTGGGCCGAGCCGGGGCGGATGCCGTTGCGCGTGGAGCGGGGCAGCGCGCGGCCGGTGAGCGCCAAGGGGCTGCTGACCATGCTCGGCTTCAACGAGCGGCGCTTCGACGGCGAGCAGCTCACCCACGGCCATCTGCGCAGCGTGCAGTACGCGGCCCGCCCGCACCCCCGGGAGCTGGCATGACGCTCCCCGCGCTGGCCCGGCGCCGGGTCCGGGCGCTGCGGCTGCGGGCCCGCGGCCACCTTTTCCCCTCCGTACGTCCCTACCCGACCCACCCGAGGAGCCTGTCGTGAACACACGTACACCCACCCTCGACTCGGTACGCCGTCGCGGCGCTCTGCGCGCGGTGGTGAGCCGTGGCATCCGTGGCCTGTCGCTGCGCGGCGACGACGGCCGCTGGTCGGGGCTCGACGCCGATGTGGCGCGGGCGGTCGCCGCGGCGGCGGCCGGTGACGCGGACGCCGTCGAGTGGGTCTCGTCCGATCCGGCGGACCGGCTCTCCCACCTGGCGGACGGCGACGCCGAGCTGACCGTGGCCAACGTGAGCTGGACGCTCGGCCGCGAAGCGTCGCTGCCGGTGCTGTTCGCCGGGGTGACCTGCTACGACGGCGAAGGGTTCCTCGTCCGCGCCGACAGCGGCATCACCCGCCCCGAGGAGCTGAACGGGCGCAAGGTCGCCGTGCAGGCGGGCACGACCAGCGCCGCCAATCTGGCCTCCTGGTACGGCGGCCGGGGCCTCGCGGTGGAGCCGGTCGCCCATCCGACCCCGGCGGCGACGCTGGCCGGCTACGCGAGCGGCGACTGCGCGGCCTACGTCCTCGACCGGGTGGCGCTCGCCGGGGAGCGGGCGGCGCTGCCGGACCCGTCGGCGCACGTCATCCTCGATGCGGCCATCTCGCGCGAGCCGATGGCCGCCGCCGTCCGCGACGACGACGCCGCCTGGTTCCGGCTGTGCCGCTGGGTGCTGCAACTCCTCGTCTCCGCCGAGTTCCACGTCGACGAGGTCGGCGAGCGCGAGAAGGCCCTCGCGCAGGCGGCCGAGGCGGCGGGCGCGCACGGCCCGGCGGTCGGCCTCGACGAGGGCTGGGCGGCGCGGGTCCTCGACGCGGTCGGCACCTACGCGGACGTCTACGAACGCAACCTCGGCACGGCCTCGGGACTCGCCGTGCCGCGCGGTCTCAACGAGCTGTACACGCGCGGCGGCCTGCAGTACGCCGTGCCCCTCCACTGAGCCCGACCCCCGATTCCCACCTGCTGCGAAAGGCATTCTCATGAGTACCGACACCCGGGCCCCGGGCACGGAGAAGAAGGGAGCGACCGAGCTGACCCTCGCCATGGTGCTCTCGGGCACCCTCGGCGTCTTCGTCATCGAATCGGGCGCGTCCCCCTTCAACGTCGTCTTCTTCCGCTGCCTGTTCGGCACCGCCGCGCTCGGCCTGTACTGCCTGGTGCGCGGCTTCTTCAAGAACCACAACTTCACGCCGAAGAAGCTGGGCCTCGCCGCGCTCGGCGGCGTCTTCATCGTCTTCAACTGGGCGTTCCTCTTCGAGAGCTACGAGGGCACGTCCATCTCGGTGGCGACGGTCGTCTACCACACGCAGCCGTTCTACGTGATGCTGCTCGGCGCGCTGCTCTTCCGCGACAAGCTGACGGCCACCAAGTTCGGCTGGCTCGGCATCGCCTTCGTCGGCCTGATCCTCGTCGCGGGCGTCTCCGCGTCCGATCTGACGGGCAGCGGGGACAGCTCCTACCTGGCGGGTCTCGGCTACGCGCTGCTCGCCGCCGTCTTCTACGCCGTCTCCACGGTCATCACCAAGCGGGTCACCGGGGTGCGTCCGCACCTGGTCGCGCTGGTCCAGCTGGTGCTCGGCATCTTCCTGCTGCTGCCCTTCACGTCCCTGTCCGAGACGAAGGACCTCGGCGCCGACTGGGGCTGGCTGGTCGGCCTCGGCCTCATCCACACCTGCGTGATGTACGTCCTCATGTACTCGGCGTACCAGAAGCTGCCCACGCCGAAGATCGCCGTACTCGCCTTCGTCTACCCGGCCGTGGCGATGCTCATGGACTGGGCGGTGTACGGGCACAGCGTCAGCCTGCTCCAGGCGCTCGGCATCCCGCTGATCGTCGCCGCGAGCCTCGGCATCAACCTCGGCTGGTCCTTCAAGCGGCAGCCCAAGCCCGTGGCGGCACCGGCCACCCAGGACACCACCACCACCGACACCCAGGTCACGATCCCCTCCGGAGGCACCCGATGACGCTCGTCACCGATTCCAGCGCGCCGCGCATCGCCATCGTCGGGGCGACGGGAGCCGTCGGCAACACGCTCATCGACCTGATCGAGCAGCGCGGGCTCCGCTACCGCTCGGTGCAGCTGGTCGCCTCGGCCCGCTCGGCCGGCACCGAACTCACCGTCGACGGCGTCGCCTATCCCGTACACGCGGTGGACGAGTTCGACTTCTCCACCGTGGACCTGGCGTTCTTCTCGGCCGGTACGGAGGCCAGCCAGCAGTGGGTGCCGAAGGCGACGGCGGCCGGTGCCCTCGTCATCGACAACACCATCGCCTACCGCATGGACCCGGACACCCCGCTCGTCGTCCCGCAGGTCAACGCGCACGAGCTGGACCGGCGGCCGAAGTCCGGCGTCATCGCCAACCCGAACTGCTCCACGATCCCGCTCGTCCGGCTCCTGAAGGGCATCGAGCAGCGGTGGGGTGTGCGGCAGGCCGTCGTCAGCACCTACCAGGCCGCGTCGGGCCTGGGTCACCCGGGCGTCGACGAGTTGAAGGACGCGAGCCGCGCCGCGCTTGAGCGGCCCGACGAGCCCTACCCCAGCAAGGAGTTCACGCCCTCGCTGGCCTTCAACGTGATACCGAAGATCGACCGGTTCCTGGAGACCGGCTTCACGCTGGAGGAGCAGAAGATGCTCCAGGAGTCGCGGAAGATCCTCTCCATCCCGCACCTGGACGTCACCACCACCTGCGTCCGCGTCCCCGTGGTCACCGGGCACTCGGAGGCCGTCTGGATCGAGGCGCAGGGCGTCGTGGACCGCGCCGAGCTGGTCGAGGTCCTCGCCGCGCTGCCCGAGGTGACCGTGCACGACCTCGACGAGGTGCGGCAGTTCCCGACCCCGGCCACGATCGACGACCCGAACCGGGTCCATGTCGGGCGGGTCCGGGTCAACCCCAACAACCCGCGCGCCTTCTGGCTCTGGCTGGTCGCCGACAACCTCACCATCGGCGCCGCCCTGAACGCGATCCAGATCGCGGAGGAGCTCATCGCACGGGGGACGGTGTGACGGCCAACGCGCCCGCGGCGCACGTCAAGCCGCCCGTCGTGGTGAAGTTCGGCGGCTCCAGCTTCCGTACCCTCGCCGCGTACGGACAGCTCGCCGAGGCGCTGTCGCGCCGGGTGGAGCAGGAGAACACCCGCATGGTGGTCGTGGTGAGCGGCCAGCCGGGCGAGACCGAGCAGTTCCGGGAGCGGCTCAGCCAGGTCAACGCGCACCCGGAGGACGAGACGGTCGCCGGTCTGCTGACGCTCGCCGACACCGTGGGCGCCCAGCTCCTCGCGACCGCCCTGCACCGCACGGGCCGCAGCGCGACCGTCCTCGCCGGGCACCAGCTCGGCCTGACCACCGACTCGGCGTTCATGTGGGCCCGCCTGGAACACACCGACCCCGGACCGCTGCGCGCCGCGCTCGCCGAGAACGAGATCGTGGTGGTGCCCGGCGGCCAGGCCGCCGACAAGGAGGGCCGGCCGACCTGGCTCGGCAAGAACAGCTCGGACCTGTCCGCGGTGGCGGTGGCGGCGGCCGTCGGCGCCCCGCGCTGTGAGGTCCACTCCGACGTCGACGGCATCTACAGCAGCGACCCGCACCTGATCACGGGCGCGCAGTTGCTGCGCCAGGTGTCGTACAACACGGCGGCGCTGATGTCCCTGTACGGCGCGAAGGTGCTGCACCGCCGGTCGGTGCGGCTCGCCCAGCGCCACGGCATCGAGATCGTGTGCCGGTACAACCGGGACCCGTTCACCATCGGGACGGTGATCGGCGCCGCCGGTTCCACGGTGGCCGCCGTCGTCCTGAACCAGCGCTCCGCCGCCCTGCGCTACGCGAGCCACGAGTTCGCCGACCAGGCGTACGCGGCCTTCCACGGCGCCAACATCGACGTGGTGCGGCTGGCGTCGGGCCCGCTCGTGGCGGTCACCGGCGGCTTCGTGGACCTTCCCGAGTTCCAGCGGCGCAACGGCATCACCCCCGGCGAGTTCGCGGGTGTCCCGGTCTCCGCGATCCGCGGCAGCGAGGTGGTGACCCAGCTGGCCCGGGACGAGGAGGACGCCCTGCACCTGTCGCAACGCCTGCACGACCACGTGAACCGCCCGAGCGCGGACCCCCACGCACCCCTGCTAGAGATGCAAGGAGTCTGAACATGACCGCGACCACCGACCACGGCGTCCCGGCCACCGCCACCGCCCCCCGCACCGTCGCGACCTTCGCCGAGATAGCACTCCCCGACGCCGTGCGCGACGCCCTGTCCGAACAGTTGGCCGCGCTGCCTGATCCGAACATCGACATCGACCGGTCGACGGCCAGGCTGCTGCAGATCTTCGCGACGCTGCCGACCGACATCTTCCAGCAGGTCCTGGACTTCGGGCGGCACGTCGACACCCCGGGCGTCGCCCTCGTCAGCAACCTCCCCGTGGACGCCGAGCTGCCGGGCACCCCCACGGACGGCGGCCCCAGCACCGACAAGACCTCGTTCGTCGCCGAGGGCGTACTGCTCGGCCTCAGCGGACTGCTGGGCGAGCCGATGGGCGTGCTGACGGAGAAGGCCGGGCAGCTGATCCACGACGTGGTGCCGGTGCCGGGCGGTTCGAAGACCCAGACGAACCAGGGCTCGGAGGTCTTCCTGAACTTCCACAGCGACATCATGCACGACGTGATCGGCCGCTACGACGTCGCCAACCCGGACTTCCTCGTGCTGAGCTGCCTGCGCGCCGACCACGACGGGGTCGCCGGCACCTTCTACGCCGACGCCCGCGACATCTCCGCCGCGCTGCCCCCGACGGTCCTGGAGACGCTGCGCTCCCCGCTGTTCCGGCTCAACGCGCCGGGCAGCTATGTGCGCGACGTCGCCGACGGCCAGGAGGTCCTCTCCGACCCGGTGCCGATGATCAGCGGCCACACCGCGTACCCGGAGATCGCGATCTCCGCCAACGGGGTGCACCCGCTCACCAGCGGCGCCCGGGAAGCCCTCGACATCCTCCAGGAGGTGTGCCGGGAGGTCGCGCACAGCGTCCACCTCCGCCCCGGACAGGCCCTGCTGATCAACAACCGCAAGGGGGTGCACGCCCGCTCGACGTTCACCGCCCGCTACGACGGACAGGACCGCTGGCTGCAGCGCACCTACGTACGCCGCAGCCTGTGGAACGTGCGCTACCGCGTCACGGACGACAACCGGCGGGTGCACTACTGATCCCCCGCCGCTCCCGCGCGGCCGCCCCGTGCCGGACCCGGAAACCCCGGGCCCCGCACGGGGCCTTCGTGCGTACGGGGCCGCCGTGGCCTCGACCGGTCACGCCCCTGGGGGCCAGGGCCGGGCCCGCCCGTTCGCCCGCACGGCGCCCCATGATCTACGTACCCGCAGTCACAGGGGAGCGACGTGAGGGAGACCATGGGCAGGACATTGGCGGACAAGACGTGGGACGCCCATGTGGTGCGGGGCGGGGGCGGCGGCGACGACCTGCTCTACGTGGACCTGCAACTGCTGCACGAGGTGAACACCCCGCAGGCGTTCGACCGGCTGCGCGCGGCCGGCCGTACGGTGCGCCGCCCCGACCTGACCGTCGGCACCGAGGACCACAACACCCCGACGCTCGCCCTGGACCGCGTCATCAAGGACCGCGAGGGGCGCAGGCAGGCCGAGCTGATGCGGGCCAACTGCGCCGAGTTCGGTATCCCGCTGCACCGCTTCGGCGACCCGGGCCAGGGCATCGTCCACGTCATCGCGCCCGAACTCGGCCTCGTACGGCCCGGGATGACCATCGTGTGCTGCGACTCGCACACCACGACGCTCGGCGCGTTCGGCGCGCTCGCCTTCGGCATCGGCGCCAGCCAGGTCGAGCACGTCCTTGCCACCCAGACCCTTCCCATGCGGCCGTTGAAGACCATGGCGGTGAACGTCGGCGGGACGCTGCCCGAGGGCGTCGGCGCCAAGGACCTCGTCCTCGCGCTGATCGCCCAGGTCGGTACGGCGGGCGGGCAGGGCCACATCATCGAGTACCGCGGCGAGGGCGTGCGGGCGCTGTCGATGGAGGCCCGGATGACGCTGTGCAACATGTCCGTGGAGGCCGGCTCACGGGCCGGAATGATCGCCCCGGACGAGACGACCTTCGCCTACCTCGCGGACTGCCCCGGCATGCCCGAGGGCGCCGCGTGGGACGCCGAGGTCGCGTACTGGCGCTCCCTGGCCACCGACGCGGACGCCCGCTTCGACAAGGAAGTCGCCCTCGACGCGTCCGCCTTGAGCCCGTACGTGTCCTGGGGCACCAACCCGGCGCAGAGCGTCCCGCTCGACGGCCACGTCCCGGCCGCCGCGGACTTCGCGAGCGCCGAGGAGCGCGCCGCCGCCGAACGGGCCCTTCAGTACATGGACCTGAAGCCGGGCACCGCGATGCGCGACATCACCGTCGACACCGTCTTCCTCGGCTCGTGCACCAACAGCCGCATCGAGGACCTGCGGGCCGCCGCCGACGTGCTGCGCGGCCGGAAGGTCGCCGACGGGCTGCACATGATGATCGTGCCGGGCTCGGCGCGGGTCCGCCTGCGCGCCGTCGAGGAGGGCCTTGACCGGGTGTTCGCCGAGGCGGGTGCCGACTTCCGCATCGGCGCGGGCTGCTCGATGTGCGCGGCGCTCAACGAGGACCGGCTCCTTCCCGGCCAGCGGGCCGCGTCCACCAACAACCGCAACTTCGAGGGCCGGCAGGGCCGCGGGTCGCGCACCCACATCGTCTCGCCCGCCGTGGCCGCCGCTACGGCGGTCACCGGCCGCCTGTCCTCGCCCGCCGACCTGTAGACGTCTTCGAGACGGAGCCCCACGCCATGGAGAAGTTCATCCGGCACACCGGCCGCGCGGTGCCGCTGCGCCGCACCGACGTCGACACCGACCAGATCATCCCGGTCCGGTTCTGCGCCAGCACCACCCGCGACGGACACGCCGACGCCCTGTTCGCCGACTGGCGCGCCGACCCCGATTTCGTCCTCAACCGGCCCGAGCGGCAGGGCGCCGACGTCCTGATCGCGGGCACCGACTTCGGCACAGGATCCTCCCGCGAGTACGCGGTCTGGGCGCTCCAGGACTACGGCTTCCGGGTCGTCATCGCACCCCGCTTCGGCGACATCTTCCGGGGCAACTCCCTGATGAACGGCCTGCTCACCGTCGTCGTACCGCTCGCGGTGGTGGAGCGCCTGTGGCGGCTCACGGAGGCCGACCCGTCGGTGGAGGTCACCGTCGACCTGGCGGAGCAGCAGGTGCGGTGCGGCTACCTCGTCCAGCCGTTCACGATCGACGAGGACGTGCGGCGCCGCCTCCTCGGCGGCCTCGACGCCATCGACGACACCCTGCGCTTCGCCGCCGACATCGCCCGCTACGAGGCAGGGAGGCGCCCGGCGCTGCCGGTGACGCGGACGCCGGTACCGGCGCTGGTGGACCGATGAAGCTGTCGCAGTGCGCCGCGTTCGTCGCCATCGCCGACACCGGGTCGTTCACCAACGCGGCCCGCGCCCTGGAGATCAGCCAGTCCGCGATCAGCCACGCGATCGCCGGTCTGGAGGCCGAGCTGGGCGTGACCCTGATGGAGCGGGACCGCTCCGGGGTCCGGCTGACCGACGCCGGGCAGCGCGCGCTGGAACCGGCGCGGCTGATGGTGGTGCAGGCCGAGCGGGTGCGGCGGGCCGTCCGCGCCACCGGGGCGGGGCCCGAGGGGCCGTTGCGGATCGGCACCAGTCAGAGCTTCGCGGCCCGCCTGCTGCCCGCTGTGATGTCCGAACTGTCGCTGCGCTGCCCCCGGTTGGAGATCGAGCTGCGCGAGGGCAGCGACACGCAGATCACCCAGTGGCTGCGCGGCAACGGAGTCGACGTCGGCATCGTCACCCTGCCCAAGCGGGGCCTGACCACGGTCCCGCTGCTCCAGGACGAGCTGGTCGCGGTGGTGCCGCCCGGCCACCCGGAGGGCGAGCGGCCGGAGCTGCGCATCGACCAGCTGGCGGGCGACCCGTTCCTGATGCCGGTGGGCGCGGTCGAGACGCTGGTGCGGGCCGCGTTCCGCACGGTCGGCCTCGAACCCCGGGTCGGCCATCATCTGCGGGACATCAACGCGCTGCTCGCCATGGTCGGCGCCGGTCTCGGCGTGACGGTCCTGCCGCGCCTCGCCCTGCCGCTCGTCCTGCCCGACGTGCGCCTGGTGCCGCTGTCGCCCGCCGTCGTACGGCACCTGGGGCTCGGGACGCGGCTCGGCTCGCACGGCTCCCCGGCGGTGGAGGCGTTCGTCGACGCGGCGCGGCCGCTGGCGCTCCGCAGCGACCAGGGGAGGCGGCCCGTTGCGGTGCACTGAGACGGCTCCCCCGGGCTCACGCCACCGGGCGCGTCGGGGCGTGGCGGATGCCGAGCACGGTGCAGCCGGTCTCGGTGCTGACCTGGTGGACGCTGCCGGGCTCCTCGATGACCAGGTCGCCGGGCCGGTAGCGGTCGCCGTTGCTGTTGAGCAGTTCCCCGTCCAGGACGACGATCAGCTCGTGGCCGAGGTGCTCGTGCAGGTCGCCGTGGGCGCCCGGCGCCATCCTGGTGATCATCGCCGCGCCGTTCGCCGCGTCGTCGGTGGTGTAGAGGCGGTGCACGTCGACCCCGGCCCGGCCGGGCTCGGACCAGCTCTCCCAGGACAGGGCGTCGAGCCCGAGGGGGTCGAAGATGTCGCGGACGACGGTGACGGGGCGCGGCCGGACCTCGGCGGCGGGGGCCGCGGCCTGAGCGGTGACGAGGGACATGGCGGGGCTCGCTTTCTCGGTGACTGGGCGAAGGGGTCGGCGGGGCGGGGCGGGCTAGCGGGCGAGGGCGGCGCCGGCCGGGGCGGGGACGGCGCCCCGCAAGGGGGTGAGGAGGTCGGCCGCGATGGCGTCGGCGTTCTGCACGAAGTCCGTCCAGAACCCCGGCCGGCTGCTGCCGCCCTGCATGAACCAGCGGGTGTGCTCGGTGGGGATGCCGAGGACGTACAGGCCCGTGTCGGCCCGGCCGTCCTTGTCCAGCGGGTGGAAGGGCGCCTCGGTGACGGCGACGCCGCCGGTGTCGAAGCGGTCGCCGTCGGCGCCCCGGTTGACGTACGAGGTCCAGATGCCCTGCGCGACGAGGCTCCGGGTGAGCGGGTGCGGGTCGGTGCGCACGTCGGGCGTCGGGACACGGGCGTCGAGAACGGTGTCGACGAGCACCTTGGACCCGGCGACGTACGGCGAGTGCACGGCGAACCGGCCGGACTCGGGGTCGGGCAGGAAGCGCGTGTCGGGCCCGGCGATCCGCAGCAGGCCGCAGCGCAGGAGCGCCATGACCTGGCGCAGCCGCACCCGGGGCGGGCCCGCCGCGAGGAAGGAGCTGCGCGGCACGTACCAGCCGAGGAAGTCCTCGCGGTGCGAGGTCGGGGTGAGCCCGGCGAAGTCGACGAGCGAGCGGATGACGGCGCGCGAGTCGCGGATGACGTCGAGGGCGGCCTTGAGCGGGTCGTCGACGTTGCCCGCCTCGGCGTGCGCGAGGTCGTCGGCGAGCGCGCGGGTCAGGGCGGCGGCGAACTGCTCCGGGCTGTCGAAGTGGCGGCCCGCGAACGGGCGGGCCTGCTCGTCGAGGTCGATGCGGGGTACGTCCCCGAGCCCGTACCCGGCGGCGATGGCGACGACGTCGGGCACCCCGTCCTCGGCTGCGGCGACCACCTCGGCGACGAACGCGGCGGACTTCCCCGGGCCGTGGCGCGCGTCAAGGGTCGTGGCGTAGTAGACGAGTTCGACCTCGGCGAGCAGCCACGGCACGGCGTCCTCCGCGAAGGAGATCTCGCCGTGGGGGCGCTGGGCGAGGATGCGCTCGGTGGTGAACAGCATGTGGTCGTAGCGGTGGTCGTGGTGCTTCTGGTTGCGGCCCCGGGCCGGGAGCGGCATGGCGCTGCGCGAACCGGCGACGAGGACCGGCTCGCTGCCGCTGGGCCGGTAGACGAGGCCGCCCGCGCCGTCCTCCTCGTAAGTTCCGCCGCGCCCCTCGGTGAGGGCGGCCATCACGTCGTAGAAGGAGAGGCCGAGGCCGAGGACGCCGACGGGGCTTCCGGCCGGGATGGCGTCGAGCGGCATGTCGGCGGCCGAGTCACCGGCGATGTAGCGCAGGGAGGGGCGGGCGGCGGCGTACTCGGCGAGGCGGCGCTGGTTGCCGGTGGGCTCGGGGACGGTGTGGCCCGTCGTGAGGACGACCCGGTCGACGGTGAGGTGCGCGCTTTCCCGGAACGTCAGCCGATAACTCCCGTCGACGCGTTCGAGCCGGTCGACGGTCGCCTTCACCGGAATGAGCCGCACATTCTCCGGAAGGTTCTCCTCGATTGTTCCGAGGATGAATTGCATGTACCGTCCGTGCAGGGCGCGCGGCGCATAACTGTTGGGCCCCGGGTAATCCGGGTCGACCGACTTCCACCACTGGGCGAGGGACGGCCCGGCGCCGGGTCTCGCGGGCCCGCCGTCCGGCTGCCCGGAGAACGCGGAGACCTCGTCGGCCACCGTGTTCATCAGAAACCATTTCGGCTGGTCGGTGCGCCATACGCGGCCGCTGCCGACCTGGTGCGCGTCGATGAGATAGATGTCGGTGGCCTCGTCGACCGGCCGCTCCGCGATACGGGCCGCCATGCGCTCCAGGACCGAGAGGCCGCGCGGGCCGCTCCCGACTATGGCCACCTTCATGTCCGACACCTTTCGACAGAAACGGTTTCAGCGGGCTGTGGGCAAAAAGATAGGAGCCGCTGTACCTACTGTTCAAGACGGCTTTATTGATGCTTCGCATGAGAGTTGTTCATAGATTTCCGCCGCATCAGCGGCGGAACGGAAAGGCGGAGAAATGAGCAGGGCGCTCCTCGTGCTCGACCTCATCAACGAGATCGTGCACCCGGACGGCAAGTACGCGGCCGAGGGCTACCACCGGCAGGCGGTCGAACGGCGCGTCATCGAGCACACGGCGGACGCGATCGCGCGGGCCCGTTCGGCGGGCATACCGGTGATCTACGTCGTGGTCGGCTTCACCGAGGGCTACCCGGAGTGGCCCGCGGGCTCACCGGTGTTCGCCAAGGCCAAGCCCGACGAGCGGCTGCTGCTCGGCAGTTGGGCCACCCAGGTGCACGACGCGCTCGCGCCGCTGCCCGGCGAGCCGGTGATCGCCAAGCACCGCATCAGCCCCTTCCACGGCACGAACCTGGAGGTGCTGCTGCGCACCCAGGGCATCGACACGCTGCTGCTCACCGGCGTCTCCACGGAGCTGGTCGTCCTCACCACCGCGCAGGCGGCGCACGACCGCGACTACCGCGTCGAGGTCCTGGAGGACGCGACGCTCGCCGGGGACAGCGAGGTGCACGAGGCGGCGCTGAAGGTGCTGTCCCGGATCTCCACCCTGACCACGGTCGCCGACGCCCTGCCCGCGCCGGCCGTGGCCCTCTGACGGCGGGGAGGCGACGACATGGGCAACCGGGCCGCGGCCCGCTTCGGCGGTGTGGGCAAGTCCGCGACGTACGCGGTGTTCGACATGGTGGCGCAGTTGCGCGCGCAGGGCGTCGACGTGCTCGACCTGGGCGGCGGCGAACCCGACTTCGACACCCCGGCGCACGTCGTCGAGGAGGCGGTCGGCGCGCTGCGGGAGGGCTTCACGCACTACACGCCGAGCCGCGGACTGCCGGCGCTGTGCGAGGCGGTCTCCGAGAAGCTGGCCAAGGACAACGGCATCACCGTCGACGCGGCCACCGACATCCTCGTCACGCCGTCGGCCAAGCACGCGCTGTTCGCGGCGCTGGTGACGGTCCTCGACCCCGGCGACGAACTGCTCGTACCGACCCCGAGCTGGGTCAGCTACACGGCGATGGCCCGGCTGATCGGGGCGCACCCGGTGCAGGTGGGCCTGGACGCGGCGAACGGCTTCCGGATCACCAGGGAACTGCTCGAGGCACACGTCTCACCCCGCACCAAGGCGCTCCTGGTCAACACGCCGAACAACCCGACGGGCCACTGCCTGACCCACGAGGAGGCCCGCGCGATCAGCCAGTTCGCCGACGAGCACGACGTCCTCCTCATCGCGGACGAGATCTACGAGAAGATCCTCTACGACGGCCGCGAACACGTCAGCCTCGGCGCCCTGCCGTGCTGCGCCGACCGCACGATCACCGTCAACGGCTTCTCCAAGGGCTACGCGATGACGGGCTGGCGCCTCGGCTACGCGGCCGGGCCGACGGACCTGATGGAGCAGATGCTGAAGGTGGCCCAGCACACCGTGGGCTGCACCGGCTCGTTCGTGCAGCGGGGCGGGATCGCCGCCCTGACCGGGCCGCAGGGACCGGTGCGGGAGATGCGCGAGGAGTACGCGCGCCGCCGCGAACTGACGGTCCGGGGCCTCAATGCGCTGCCGGGCGTGGTGTGTTCCCCGCCGGACGGGGCGTTCTACGCGTTCGCCGACATCCGCGACACGGGCTTCGCCGACGCGGCGTCCTTCGCGCAGTGGGTCCTTGAGCGGGCCGGGGTCGCGCTGATGCCTGGTTCGGCGTTCGGTCCGGGCGGCGAGGGTTTCGTCCGTCTGTCGTTCGCGACGTCGCCGGAGGTCCTGGAGACGGCGTTCGAGCGGATGGGCCGGGCGCTGGCCGAGCGAGGGTAGGGCGGTAGGTGTGGCGCGGGGCCCCGGGTCAGGTGCTCGGGGCCCTTACGCGTGCTGCGGGACGCGCAGGCCCAGCAGGGACAGGGCGCCCCGGGTGGCGGCGTCGAAGGGCTCCGCGCTCTCCGCCGAGCGGGCCATCACATAGCCGCCCTGCACGACGGCGGCGAGCATCGCGCCGACGGCCTGCGGGTCAAGGTCCGCCGCGAACTCCCCGCTCTCCTGACCCTCGGCCACGAGGTCCGCGAGGCGGCCCCGCAGCCAGGCGAACACCTCGTCCAGCGGGGCCCGCAGCGTGTCGTTGCCGACGACGTCGGCGTCCATCGTCAGCCGCCCGATCGGGCAGCCGCGCAGCACGTCGCGCTCGCGCCGCAGGTAGGAGGCGATACGGTCGCCCGCCGTGCCGGGGCCCGAGAAGTGGGCCTCGGCCGACTCCTTCAGCTCGTGCGCGCTGCGCCGCATCGCGGCGAGGGCGAGCCCCGCCTTGCCGTCGAAGTGGTGGTACATGCTGCCGACCCCGACACCGGAGCGGGCCTGGATGGCCTTGGGGCTGGTGCCCGCGTAACCGCGCTCCCACAGCAGTTCCCGGGTGGCTTCGATCAGGCGTTCCGCGCTCGACATGACGGCACTGTATCCGTGGGGCGGGGGCTGCTCGATCAGCATTTCCGATGGCGCCCATCAGGCGTTTCGCTGGGCCCGGCGCCGCACCGAGAGGGCGAGCAGGGTGCCGGTGGCGAAGGCGGCGGCGGCCAGGGCGGCCGACAGGCGCAGGCCCGAGGTGAAGGTGGCCGAGGCGGCGACGAAGGTGCCGAACAGGGCCACGCCGACGGCGCTGCCGACCTGCCGGGAGACGTTGAAGACGGCGGAGGCGATACCGGCGCCGGAGGCGGGCGCGGCCTCGATGATCGCGGCGGTCGCGGCGAGGGCGGTCATCGTCTGGCCGAGCCCGGTGGCGATCAGGGCGAAGAGAAGGACCGGGTAGGGGGTGTGGGGTCCGGCCATGACCCAGCCGACGAAGCCGGTGGTGCCGAGGGCGAGACCCGCGGCCATCGGCACGTAGGGGCCGGTACGGGCGGCAACGCGGCTGAAGAGGGGGGCGGCGATCAGGCCCATGCAGACCGAAGGGAGCAGGGCGAGGCCGGTGGCGAGGACGCTGTAGCCGCGTTCCTGCTGGAAGTAGAGCGTGGTCAGGAACAGCATGCCGTAGTAGCCGAGGCTGATCAGCAGGCCGATGGCGGCGGTCGAGGTGAAGGCGCCGGAGCGGAACAGGGACGGGGGAAGGAGCGGGGAGCGCTCGGTGAGGCCGGCGGCCTCACGCTGTTCGAGGCCGCGCTCGACGAGGGCGAAGGCGGTCAGGGCGGCGGCGCCCAGGGCGAAGGCGGACAGGACGAGCGGGGAGGTCCAGCCGTGTGAACCGGCCTCGTTGAGCCCGCCGGCCAGGGCGACGAGGCCGACGATGCCGAGGATCTGGCCCAGCGGGTCCATGCGGCGGGCGTTCGCCTTGCGGGCGGAGGCCGGGACGTGGCGCAGCGTGAGGAACACGGCGAGGGCGCCGACGGGCAGGTTCAGCCAGAACACCGAGCGCCAGTCGAACCCGGAGACGAGGAGTCCGCCGACGGCGGGGCCCGCGCCGAAGGCGACCGAGGCGACCGCACCCCAGATGGCGATGGCCCGGGCGCGCAGGGCCCGGTCGGGGTAGGTGACCTGGAGCAGTGCGAGGGACGCGGGCACGAGCAGCGCGGCGCCCGCGCCCTGGCCGAGCCGCCCGGCGATCAGCACCCCGGGGGTGGCGGCGAAGCCGCAGGCCAGCGAGGCGGCGGTGAAGACGCCGAGGCCGGTGAGGAACATCCGGCGGTGCCCGAGCCGGTCGGCGAGCCCGCCGCCGAGCAGCAGCAGCCCGGCGAAGACGGTGCTGTAGCCGTCGACGATCCACTGCATCGCGGAGGCGCCGGTGTCGAGGGAGGCGCGGATGTCGGGGATGGCGACGTTGACGACGGTGACGTCGAGCATGACGAGGAAGTAGCCGAGGCTGAGCGCGATGAGCGGGCCGAGGGCGAGGGCGGGCTTGGCGGCGGTGTTCTTCTGCGGGGCCGGGGCGGTGGCCGGAGCCGTGGTGCCGGGGCTCCCGGGGCTGGGGGTGATCTCCGTGGTGGTCATGGATCCAGCTTCAGGTCCCATTGTTTTGATGCGCGACGAAGTGTCGTTGTCCTAGGCTGGGACCATGCCGAACGCGAGCCGTGGACCGGCCCCCTCCCCCGCCGACCGGGAGGGCGAGCCGCTCAAGCACCAGACCGACATCGCGCGGGCCGCCGCGCTCATCGCCGACCCCTCGCGGGCCCGCATCCTCAAATGCCTGGCCGACGGCCGCGCCCTGCCCGCGGGCGCGCTCGCGGGCGAGGCCGGAATCAGCGCCGCCACCGCCAGTGTGCACCTGGCCAAGCTCGTGCAGGGCGAGTTCGTCACCGTCGAACAGCAGGGCCGCCACCGCTACTACCGGCTCGCCGGGCCCGAGATCAGCGCCGCCCTTGAGTCCCTCGCCCTGATCGCCCCGCCGCTGCCCATCACCTCCCTGAAGCAGAGCAGCCGCACCAACGCCCTGCACCGCTCACGCACCTGCTACGACCATCTGGCCGGCCAGCTCGGCGTCGCCGTCATGCGGGCCCTCCTCGAACGCGGCGTCCTCGCCGGGCACGACGGCATCCACCGCCCCCAGGAGGCGGTCCGCGACCGCCCCTCGTCCTACGGCCGCGACCTCCAGTACCGCATCACCGACGACGGCCACCGCCAACTTGCCGAACTCGGCGTCGACACGATGCGCCTGCCCCCGCGCCGCCCCGCCGTCCTGTACTGCGTCGACTGGAGCGAACAACAACACCACCTGGCCGGCGGCCTCGGCGCGGCCCTCACGGACCGCCTCTTCACCCTCGGCTGGGTCCGCTGGGGCACGGCCCCGAGGGTCGTCCACCTGACGGACGAGGGCGCGACGGGCCTGCGCGACGCGCTGGGCCTGGAACTGGCGGTCTAGTCACGGCCGCCTCCACTTTGGCGGAGGCGGAGTGCGTCGATGGCGTACGGGGGACCGGGCGGTTCCTCCGACAGCCGATGTGTGGGGGCCGGGGCGTCGTGAGGATCGGGGTATGGAACCCGTCTACGTATTCTCCGATGCCGAGCGCGCGCAACTGAGCGCCGTGCTCGGCTCCGTGGCCAAGAACCCGTACGAGGACTACGAGGACTTCTCGCGGGCCGTCGGCGACGTCATCGCCCGCGGTGAGGTGCCCGCCTTCTTCACCGACCTCTGCGGCCGCATCCACGCGGACCGCTCCAGCGGCGCGTGCGACGCGCACGTGGTGCGCAACTGCCCGCTGGACGACGAGATCCCGCTGCTCGACCTCGACGACCCGGTCGCGGACAAGCACGCGAGGAAGAAGACCTTCGTCGGCGAGGCGTTCCTCGAACTGTTCGCGCAGCTGGTGCGGACGCCGCTGCTGTCCTACGCGACCCGGTTCAACGGGGACTTCTTCACCGATGTCGTCGCCATCAACCGCTACAGCGGCATGCAGACCGGCTTCAGCGACAGCGAGCTGGTCTACCACAACGACCGCACCGCCCACCCGGTCCGCGCCGACTTCATCTCGCTGCTCGGCATGCACTGCCCGGAGCGCGAGTTCATCTACACCGGGTTCGTGGACGGGCGCGACCTGCTCGCGCACCTCAGCGCCGAGGAGCAGGCCGAGTTGCGGACGGCGCAGTTCATCACGCCGTTCGACGTCTTCTCTCGGGACAACAACAAGGACCTGACGGTCTCCGAGGTCCACCCGATCCTGGAGAACCACCATAGCTTCCGCTACCTGGACACCTGCACGACGGCGGCGCCGGACGCCCCGGTCGCGGCGAAGGACGCCCTGCTCGCGCTGAAGAACGCCATCGTCCGCGCGGACAAGACCCGCCATCGCATCCGCACCGGCGACCTGTTCACCTTCGCCAACCAGGACGGCCTGCACAGCCGCGACAAGATGGAGATCAACGACGCGGCCGCGGCCCGCCAGCGCTGGCTGCTGAAGACGTACGCCTTCCGCGACGAGGCGGCGGCCGAGCGCCACGCGGACCGCTGGCTCGACGGGGTCCGCGGCCGCGTCGGCGACTAGCGGACCCGCACCGAGGAGAAGACCTCCGGCCGGCGGCAGCACCTCCCCCGACCGCCGCCGGCCGGAACGCATCACCCAGACCCCCTTCTACAGCCACGGCGGCAGGTCCTCGTCCAGCGCCCGGCGCATCAGGAGGACCGCCTCCAGGCGGTTGCGGACGCCGAGCTTGGCCAGCGCGTGCGACACATGGCTCTTGACCGTGGCCGCCGTGACCTTGAGGCGCTCGGCCGTCTCCTTCGTCGACAGGCCCTCGGCGAGACAGGTCAGGACCGACCGTTCGCGTTCGGTCAGTTCGCGCAGGCGCAGCCCGGCGGAGCGGTCGGCGCGCGGCGGGCGCGCGGGCCGTTCCGGCGGCCGGTGCGCGCCCGGCCACAGGCCGATCAACTGCGGGGAGACGACCGTGTGCCCGGCCGCCACCGCGCGGACCGCCGCGGCGAGCCGGCCGACCTCGTGGTCCTTGATCAGGGCGCCCGCGCAGCCCGCCGCGAGCGTGGCCGCGAGCGCCGGCCCCGTCCACCGGGTGTCGAGCAGCACGACGCGCGCCCCCTTGTGCAGCAGCTCGGTGACGACCGGCGCCGTTCGGGGTCCGGCGAGGCCCGCGAGCACGACGACGTCGGCCTCGCTCAGCGGCCAGCGGTGCAGCGGCTGCGCGCTGTCGGCCGTGCCCACCACCGTGATCCGCTCGGCGCCCGCGAGGCCCCCGGCCAGGACGTGCCGGGACACCGGGTCGGCGTCCGCGAGCAGCACGGACACCTCGGCCGGTTCGGGCGCGCACAGCAGGATCCGCCCGTCGTCGGGGTTGCGTACGGTCCACTCCATTGCGGCTCTCCTGTTGTTCCTCGCACATGGGTGCCACGCGGCGGCCGGTCCCGTACGTGTCCGGGTCCGGCCGCCGGCGGGGTCAGGCGGCGGCGAGCGGCTGGGCCACGAGCTCCCGGGCCAGCCGCTCCTTGAGCACGGAGATGTCCTCGCAGTCGCCACCGGTGCGTTCGGCGATGTGCGTGCGGTACAGCTCGCCGAGCTCCGCGTCGCTCACCTCGACGCGCAGTTCGTCGAGGATGTGGCGCAGCACGGCACGGCCCGAGTGCCGGCCGATGAGCAGGGAGCGCTCGCGGCCGAACCGGGCGGGCTCCACGTACTCGTAGGTGGCCGGGTTGCGCAGCATGCCCTGCTGGTGGATGCCGGCGGCGGTGCCGAAGGCGTACGTGCCGAAGATCGCCTTGTTGCGGGGCTCCTCCAGGCCGATGTGGCCGCGCAGCGCGGTGTACGCCTCGTACATGGCGGAGACGTCGATGTCGGTGTGCATGCCGAGGACGTCGCCCTTGTACGACAGGAGCGCGGCCAGCTCCTCTAGCGGGGTGTTGCCCGCGCGTTCGCCGATGCCGCCGAGGGTCGCCTGCACCTCGTCGGCGCCCGCCTGGAGCCCGGCGACGGCGTTGGCGAGGGAGAGGCCGAAGTCGTCGTGGCAGTGGGTGGCGATGCGGACCGTCTCCGGCAGCCAGGAGCGGAACGCGGTGATGAGCGCGGCGTACTCCTGGGGCAGGTTGCAGCCGGAGGTGTCGGCGACCGCGAAGCAGGTGGCGCCCGCCTCGACGGCGCCGTCCACGATGGCGTGCAGCAGCTCCTCCTCGCCGCGGCTGGCGTCCTCGATGCCGACGGAGACCTCCTCGACGCCGAGGGAGCGGGCGTGGGCGACGGTGTCGGCGACCTCCTCGACGGCCTGCGCGCGGCTGATCCCCCGCTTGTGCCGCAGGTGCATGTCGCTGCCGGTGGCCATGATCTGCACCTGGTGGCGTTCGGTGCCGCCGGCGGCCACGGCGGTGTCCACGTCGGCGCGCACCGCCCGGCAGAAGGTGGTGAACCTCGCCGACGTCAGCTTCTTCGAAATCAGTTCGGTGGCTTCGAACTCGCTGGGTGAGGAGGCGGGAAATCCGGCCTCGATGTAATCCGCGCCGAGGGCTTCGACGCGCAGCGCCATGTCGAGTTTCTGGTACGGGTTCATCGCGTTTCCGGGCGCTTGTTCGCCGTCCCGGAGCGTGGTGTCGAATATCGAGATGCGGCGTGATTCCGCTGTGCCTGACATCGTGTCCCTTTCCTGTACGGCGCCGCTCGCGCAGCCCCAACTGCGGCGAGAGTAGGCAGGGTTGAGCAGTCAGGGGGCGGTGTCGAGGTGGCCGAGAAGGGCCATGTCCGTGATGGGTCCCGAAGCGGGCGGGGCGGGCGGGGACGGATTCGGTGGCATGTCGCGGCCACGGCACCGTTGGGTCAGATCAACCCATTGCCCGAAGGTGGAGGTGGAATGCGAAAGTTTTCTCGTCGGGCGCCGGAAGGTGCCGCCCCTCATTCCCTTTCCCCGTACCGGAAGAAGGAATCTCCCCATGCGTACGTCCCTGCGTGTGTCCCCGCGTATGTCCCGTCCGAACACCGTCGGCGCCACCGCGAAGCTGGTTCGTCTCGTCTCCGTGTGCGCCGTCGCCGCCGCGCTGTCGGCGGGCGTCGCCTCCGCCGCGCAGGCCGCCCCCGCCGGGCAGGCGCCCACGACCGCGGCGGCGAACGCCCCCGGTGACCTGATCTGGGGCTGACGCGTCGCGAAGCCCGTAAGGCGTGGAGGGCTTCAGCCCCACAGCGGTGCGGGCAGCGGGGCCAGCGCCCCGTCCGTCGGCCGCACCGGTTCCGTGCCGCCGGGCAGGGTGAGGCCGGGCGTGTAGTTCACGTAGTGCGCGCCCGGCGCCGCCTGCAGCGCGGCGGCCCAGGAGCGTGGTGTCGCCGGGGGCGAGCCGAGCAGCACCAGCAGGCCGAGTTGGTCGGCCCGTTCCATCAGGCGCAGGGCGGTGGTGAGCCCGCCGACGGCGTCGAGGCTGAGGCGTATCCCGTCGTAGCGCGAGACCAGGCGGTCCACGTCGCGGTCGTCCCCGTACGCCGTCCTGGTGATGATCGGGAAGGGGCGGCGCAAGGTGCTGAGCACACCCGACTCGGTCTCCGGCAGCGGCTGTTCGAGCAGCCGTACGCCGTGGTCGTGCAGGGCGGGCAGCATGACGCGCAGCCGGTCCACGTCCCAGGCCCCGTCGGCGGCGGCCATCAGCCAGGCGTCGGGGCGGCGTTCGCGCACCGCGCTGAGCCGGGCGAGGTCGTCCTCGACGGCCGGGGCGCCGAGCTTGACCCGCAGCCCGTCGAAGTCGGCGCTCTGCTCCAGCTCCCCGGCCAGCGTCTCCGGTTCACCGCGCTCGACGGTGTGGACCAGGGGGACGGGTCCGGGGCGCGGCGCGCCCATGAGGTCCCACACCGGCTGCCCCGTGCGCTTGGCCAGCAGGTCCCACAGCGCGGTGTCCATCGCGCTGCGCAACGGTCCCGCCGGGAGCAGGGCGGGCAGATCGGTGGGGGTGATCATGCGGTGCAGCGCGGGGCGCGCCCGGTCGAGCTGGGAGCGCAGGGCGGTGGGACAGTGGGCGGCGACACCGGGGCGCAAGGTGGCCTCGCCCCGGCCGGTGCTGCCCGCGTTGCGCGCGGTGATGCGCACGACGGACCAGGCGCCGGGCCATGTCGCGGGACACAGCGGCCGGGCGGGCAGGATGTCGCACTCGACGCGCAGCGGTGTCCCGGTGAGGGAGCGAAGCAATGCGGGGTCGAACACGTGGGCTCCTGAGGCTGCCGGAGTGGCGGAGCCCCATCATGGCCACCGGCCCGTCGTGGTCGCCAGGCCGATGGCACGGCACCCTGCTGCGTGTCCGCTTGCGGACAAAGCCGGGTTCCCAGAGCCGCGCCGTCCGCTCAACCAGGGCCGGCGGACGTGTCCTGGTCGAGCAGGCCCATGCGTGCCGCGGTGATGCCCGCCTGGAAGCGGCTCTCCACGCCGAGCCGCGCCATGAGGTCGGCCATGACGCGGCGCAGCGTCCGTACGGAGACGCCCAGTTCGCGGGCTAT
The DNA here is from genome assembly GCF_040644575.1 of Streptomyces sp. NPDC046939. Classification (NCBI taxonomy): domain Bacteria; kingdom Bacillati; phylum Actinomycetota; class Actinomycetes; order Kitasatosporales; family Streptomycetaceae; genus Streptomyces; species Streptomyces sp. NPDC046939. Next base: position 26,404 of record NZ_JBEYWV010000027.1, on the reverse strand, counting down.
CGCCTCGTCCTTGCGGCCGGTCGACATCAGGCGCAGGACCCACAACTGCTGGGAGGTGAGCCCGGCCTCGGGGGTGGACTCGGCGGTGCTCAGCGGGGCGGCGGAGGCCCAGCACATCTCGAACACCTTGACCAGCAGGGCGGTGACGGCCTCGCCGCGCAGCACCATCATCGCGTTCCTGGAGTTGGTGTGCAGGGCGGGCACGAGCGCCTGGACCCGGTCGACGAGGATGAACCGGAACGGGACGACGTGGGCGATGCGCACCCGCGCGCCCGCCGCCTGCAACTCCTGAAGGTGATTCATCGAGTGGATGATCCGGGTCATGGGCCGCAGATGGATGGAGCGCATGGTCACGCCGCGCTCCAGCACCCGCAGGTCCCGTCGCAACCCCTCGGCCAGCGCCTCCGGCGCCATCACGGGCCCCGGGTGCATGGACAGGATCTCGGAGGTCGCGATGTCGGCGGTGTCGCCGAGGACGCGGGCGATCCGGTCGGGGTCGGTGACGACCTCGCTGTCGAGGCCGCTGCTGCGCGCGGCGTGCAGGGGCAGGAACGCCTCGCGCATCGCGTCGATCCGCTCGCGGGTGGTACGGATCTCCTCGGTCAGCCGGGCCGCGGCGGTCTCCTGCGAGGTGAGCAGGCGGAGGAGGGCGGCCTCGGGCGCGGTGGCCCGCGCGGTCGGCTCGCCGTCGGCGGTGTCGCCCGCGGCCTCGATGAGCAGGCCGAGGCGGATGAGTTCCTGCCGTGCCGGCTCCAGCTCGTCCGCGGTGGCGTCGAGCTGTTCGCAGGCACTGCGCAGGGACCAGTCGCTGCGTGTCGAGGCGTACTCGAACAGCCGCAGGGCCTGGGGTCCCAGGGTCGGCACGCTCATAGCGTCCGCTGCCTTTCCGCGCCGGTGGGGCCGGGCACGTCGATACCGGATGTGGGGAGGCCGTCCTGGCTCATCGGGCGGGGGCGTGGGTGCGGTCGTGGGTGTGGTCCAGGAGGTCCCAGAGCCCGTTGAGCCGGGTGCGCCGGTCGGAGCCCGACCGGTCGCCCGCGAAGACGGTGGTGATGAGCAGGTCGGTGAAGGTACGGGCGGGCAGGGCCGCGGTGAGGCGCCCCTCGTCCTCCGCCTGCTGTGCCAGGGCGGCGACGTGGGCGGTGACGGCGGTGATCAGGTCCCGCTCCCCCGGCTCCGGCTGCCGGTCGGCGGCGAACCGGGCGGCGGCGCGGACGTGCGGGTCGCGTTCCATGCACCGCATGAGCCGTTCGGCCAGTGCCCGCAGTTGTCCGAGCGGGTCGGTCCGGGTCGCGGCCACGTCGCTCCTGAGCTTCTCCCAACGGCGTACGGCCTCGTCGCGGACGGCGGCGGCCAGGTCCTGCTTGGAGGTGAAGTGCCCGTACAGAGCGCCCTTGGTCATGCCGATCCGGTCGACGACGTCGGAGAGCCGGGCCCCGGAGTAGCCGAGTCGGGCGAACTCCTGGGCGGCGGCGCGCAGGAGCCGACGGCGCGTGCGCTGGGCGCGGGGCTGGCTCATCGCGGACGTCCCGCTGCCGTGTCCGCTGTGCCGCACCGGCACGGTGATTGCTGCATGAGAACAAAATACCCTCCCGAAGGTATTTTTTCTGCGGCCAGTTCTGGCCCACAGCGGCCACGGGGGCCGTGCGGGCCGGAACCGGTCAGCCGACGGGCATCACCTCGACGGCCGCACCGCGCGGACCTGCGACGTTCTCCAGGAACTCCCAGCCGCGCGCCCGCCCGTGGCCGGTGAGCACCGGGTCGTCGCCGACCACGACGGGGTGGCCGACCGCGCCCAGCATCGCCAGATCGGTGCTGTGGTCGCCGTAGGCGTGACAGTCCTCGGCCCGGACGCCGAGCCGCTCCAGCAGCGCGGTCACCGCCTCCCGCTTGGCGTCGCCGATCAGGGAGCGGCGCACCTCGCCGGTGAGGGTGCCGCCCGCGTCGGTCATCTGCTCGGTGGCCAGGACGTGATGGGCGCCGAGGTCGTCGGCGACCGGCCGGACGAGCAGCTGGCCCGAGCCGGTGACCAGGGCGATCTCATCCCCGTACGCGCGATGTTCGGACAGGCGCCGGAGCGTGGCGGGCAGGAAGGCGCGGGGGCCGCGCCGGTAATCGGCGTACCAGCGGCGGGCGGACTCCTCGAGGACCGTGCGGTGGACACCCTCGAAGTGCGCGAAGTAGGCGCGGTTGAGCGCCGCCCGGTCGGCCCCGGAGGTGCGCAGTTCGCCCGGCGACCGGCCTTCCCCGGCGAGCTGGGCGCTCCAGTGGCGCCAGAAGCTGACCATGCTCTTGCCGGCGAGGAGCGTCTCGTCCACGTCGAAGAACGCGACGCGCCGCATCACCGGGCTCCTTCGAGGTCCGCCGGCTGGGCGGCGAGCCGGGCCCGCGCGTAGGCGGCCGCGGCCTTCTCGGGGTCGAGGGTGCCGTGCGCGCGCGCCGCCGTGATGTCGCGCCAGGCGCGCTGCAAGGGGTTGGTGTCGTCCAGGGCCCGCGCACCGGCCGCGTGCAGCATCTCGTCGGCGGCGGTGCCGCACAGCTCCACCGCCGCGGCGACGTCGCGCTGGTTCTCGGCGACGAGGAGCGGCGTGATCGGCGCGGTGTCGGCGCGCTGCGCGGCCCGCTCCAGGAGCAGCCGGGCCGACTGGATGTGCGCCGACGCGCGGGCGAGGACCCGTTGCTGGAACGGCTGTTGGGCGGCGGTGCCGCCGTCCGGCCGGGTCCGCAGGCACTGCTGGTTCCACCAGTGGCGCAGGATGCCCTCGGCGGCGCCGAGCACGGGCGCGGCGAAGATCAGTCCGGCGACCAGCGGGAAGGGCACCGTGTGGCAGCGTGCCGCGTGGGGCTGGGCGCGGGCGAGATCGCTGACGGTGAAGGACAGATGCTCAGGGACGAACACCTCGGCCTCGACCGTATTGCTGCCGGTGCCCCGCATGCCGATGGGGTGCCAGGTGTCGCGCACCTTGACGTCCGGGCGCGGGACGGCGAAGACACGGTTCTCCCGCGCCGGGCCCGCCGCGCCCGCGGGCCCCTCGGCCAGGGAGGCCAGCAGCACCCAGTCCGCCTGGTCGACGCCGCTGGCCATCGTCCATTCGCCGGTGAGGCGCCAGCCGCCGTCGACGCGTTCGGCCCTGCCCTGCGGCGGCACCACGGAGGCGGCCACACAGACGTCCGGGGTGCGGCCCCACAGAGCGCGCTGGCCCTCTTCGGGCAGGTAGGAGGCGAGGCGGCCGTGGGCGGCGTACAGGGCGGCGCACCAGGCGGTGGACGCGCAAGTCTCCGCCACGCTGGAGACCGCGTCGAGCAACGCGGTGAACGTCCCGGCGCAGCCGTCCCAGCGCTCGGGCACGAAGTGCCGGGCGAAGCCGTCGGCGACCAGCGCGTCGGCGACCCGGTCGGTCAGCCTGCGCCCCTCCTCCAGGAGGTCCTGGTCCTCGCGGGCGGCGTGCAGCGTACGGTGCAGATCGCTCAGCATCCGGCCGCACCCGCCAGGACCGGTACGACACCGGGCTCGTCGGCGCCGCCGACCACCCGGGCCGAGGCGAGCGGCCGGGTGCCCTGACGGGCGACGACCTGGAACGCGTCCGGTCCCGTGGACTCGGCGGCGATACTGACCGCCGGGCCGAGCTCACCGAACGCGTGGAAGGAGACGTCCAGGTGACGGATCGTCCAGTCGGCGGGCCGCTCGGGCGTCCGGGCGAGGACGGCCTGCCGGAACGCCTCGACCATGACCATGCCGGGGACGTGGTCGCTGCCGTGGTCGAACAGGGCGGGGTGCCCGGTGTCCATGCGCAGCCACCAGCCCCGTGCCGCCGCCGGGCCCTCGGCGAGCAGGACGGCGTCGGGTCGGTCCCGGCCGACCAGTGCGGCGGGGAGCGCGCGCAGCGCGGACTGGGCCGGCCCGGCGTACTGGCCGGGGTCGGGGGCGCCGCCCCGGTGGCGGATCATGGCGTACTGGCGGGGAGCGAAGGCGTCCCACTCCATCGTCGCCCGGCCGACGCGGCGGCCGCCGATCACGAGCCACGCCGCGGACGCCATCCGGAAGCGTCGGGGGTTGCCGGGCTCGCGGCGGATCTGGATGTCGAGGACGGCGTCGGTGCCCGCCCCCCGGTCCCGGACCGGCTCGGTCAGCCGGAAGTCGAAGCGGTGCAGGACGAAGGCGTAGTCGGCGGGGACGTCGTGGAAGCGGTGCGAGAGGTAGATGCCGGCCTGCCGCATCGTTTCCGCGACGATGAGCGAGTCCCGGGTGCCGTCGGCGCCACGGTGGTGCAGCAGGTGAGTGTCGGGCCAGCGCAGCCGTACGGCGTAACGGTCCGCGGCGATACGGGCGGCGGAGGCCAGCAGCACCTCGTGGTCCGCGGTCTTGTGCACCATCGTGCGCGGGACGTGAACCCCGGCGGCAGCCTCGGTGCGCGGTGCGGAACCGGGTCGTATGGCAAGGTCGTGCACGTCGTTCCCCTCCCTGAAAAGAAGCTGGTGACCTGGAATCCCCCCGGGTCACCGACCACTTGGCGGGTCGAAAATATACCTACGGGAAGGTATATTGCAATGGCGGTTCGGAGCTGGGCAGCACTGACCCGCCCAGTCCACGAGAGCTGCGAGGAGGCTCAACAGTGAATGCAGCGAGCAACAAGGAGCGCAGGACCAGCCGGGCGGTGTTCCCGGAACCCGAAGGCGCCAAGGAGACGGCGCGCGGCGGGCGCAGCCCCGAACTGCACCAGGAGCGGGCCGTCCAGACCCGGCTTCAGGTCCTGGAGGCGGCGGCGCTCCTGTTCGACCAGCGCGGTTACGCGGGCACGTCCATCAAGGACGTCGCGGACGAGGTCGGCATGACCAAGGGCGCGGTCTACTTCCACTACCCCACCAAGGAAGCGCTGACCATCGCGGTCGTCGAGGCGCACTACGCCCGCTGGCCCGTCCTCCTCGAAGCCTCGCAGAGCAAGGGGCTCGGCCCGATGGACACCCTCGTCGACCTGCTCGACCGGACGGCGACCCAGTTCAGGGACGACCCGATCGTACGAGGAGGGGCGCGGCTCCAGATGGAACAGCCGCTGCCCGAGGGCACCCTGCCCACGCCCTACGTCGGCTGGATCGACCTGCTCCGCCAACTCCTCACCGAGGCACGGGAAGCCGGAGAACTCCGCGAGGGCATCACCCCCGACGCCGCCGCACACACCCTGATCTCCGCCTTCTTCGGCACCCAGCACATCGCCTCCCGCCTCGACCGCAGGGAAGAACTGGTCCGCCGCTGGGCCGAGACGCGGGATCTTCTGTTCTACGCACTGAGGGCCTGACGGCGACCGGATCGGTAAATCGCCGGGCCACAAGTCGCCGGGCTGCGGGCGGAGTTCCCGGTCGTCGGACACTCGCTCGGCGGGAGTTCGCGCGGCGCCGCCCGGACCGGCTGCGCGGGCTGTTCCCCCCTCACCTGCCCGCCCTCACCTGAGACCGGCTGCCCGACCTGGGTAGCCGTGGGAGGGAGAACCGGCAGGAGCGGTGGCCGGCCGTGCCATGGGGTCGCGGCGGGGCAGGAGGGCATCGCCCCGCGCTTCCTCACCGTCCGGGCGGGCGAGGGGCTCGCGGACGTCGCCGCCCGCGCCTACAGCACCCCGGACGCCGTCCGCCGCCTCCTGGCCGCCAACCGCCCCGCCGTGTCCGGCCCCGAGGACGTGCACGCGGGTGTCGTCGTACGGGCGCCGTCGGCCTGAGGTGCGTTCACCCTCCCCCATTGCAACGACTTCCCGCAAGGTCGTTGCGTTGCGCTTCCCGTCGTTGCAACGAAAAACGCGCTTCTAGCTGCTGCTTAAGCTCGTTGGGCTCATAAATGAGTTGCCCGCCCCCTGAACGCAACGTAGCGTTTCCCTTATCGGAAACCAGGGAGGGGGTGCCGCAATGGAATCGGCGACAGCGCAGACGCCCGGGGCCCTCGCCTCCTTCGTGCGATTCGTGGGGCTCGGGGGCGGCGTCGGCGTGGCGGCGAGCCTCTCCGTGCCGGTGGTGGCCGGGGCCGGGGCGCTGCCCTGGGCCGTCGCCAACGCCCTGGTGACCGTCGCCTCGACCCTGCTCTGCACCGAGCTGCACGCCCGCTTCACCTTCGCCAAGGGCCGCCGGGCGAACCTGCGGGAGCACTGGCAGTCCGCCGGGTCGGCGAGCGCGGCCTATCTGGCCACCAGCCTCGCCGTGCTCGTCCTGCACCTCGTGTGGTCCTCCCCCGGCGCGCTGACCGAGCAGGCCGTCTACCTCGGCGCCTCCGGTCTCGCCGGTGCCGGGCGGTTCCTGGCGCTGCGGCTCTACGTCTTCGCGGCCCGCGCCCGTACCCGTACCCGTACTCCCTCTCGAATGGGGACAAGCGGTTCGCCAGAAAATACGCAACCTGGTGGCTCGAAAGGGTTCCGGGAGTGCGTGGGCGTTGCCTGACGCGTGGACGGCAGTTAGTCAGGAGCCTTTGCAGCGCCGAGTAGGGAGCAGCAGTTGCTGGAGACGACCGCCGACCATGTCATCGACCTGCTGGTGCGGATGTTCCGGCTCGCACCGGGGGACGTACGTCCGGACGTGCCGCTGTACCGGCTGCACATCGATTCGCTGGAACTGGAGGAGCTGCGGCTCATCCTGGAGGATGAGCTGGGCTGCGACCTGGAGGACGTGCACCTGACGTCCCGCAGCACCGTGCAGCAGCTCCTCGACGTCGTGTGCGAGAAGGCGGCGGTCGCGTGAGGCCGGGAACGCGGGGCCCGTCCGCCGTCGCGGTCACCGGCATCGGCCTCGTGACCGCCGCCGGGCGCAACACCAAGGAGACCTGGAACGAGGTCACCACCGCGCGCGTGCCGTCGGGTGTGCGCAGGCCGGAGTCGCTGCGGGACCTGCCGTGCGACTTCATGTACGTGGTCGAGGGCGTGGAGCCGGAGACGGAGCTGGGCCGGGAGATCCGGCTGATGGACCGCTTCGCGCAACTCGCCGTGCTGGCGGCGCGCGAGGCCGTCGCCGACGCCGGGCTCACCCCGCAGACCTGGGACGGCGCCCGTGTCGGCGTGGTCATCGGCTCGGCCCACGGCGGGCTGCGGTTCTACGACGAGCAGCAGGCCGTGCTCGACGGGCGCGGGCCGCGCCGGGTCTCCCCCAAGGTCGCCCCGGTCACCGTCCCCAACAGCGCGGCGGGCAGCGTGTGCCGGGACCTCGGCGCGCGCGGCCCGAGCCTCGCGGTGTGCACGGCCTGCGCCTCGGGCACCGACGCGATCGGCACCGCCCTGGACTGGCTGCGCGCCGGGCGCTGCGACATCGCCGTGGCCGGCGGGGCCGAATCCCTGGCCTCGCGCCTGGTGTTCGCCGGTACGTGCCGGATGAAGGCCCTCTCCACGCGCGTGGACGACCCGGCCGCCGCCTGCCGCCCCTTCGACGTCGACCGGGACGGCTTCGTGGTCGGCGAGGGCGCCGGGCTCCTGGTTCTTGAGGACCCCGAGCACGCGCGGGCGCGCGGCGCCACCGTACGGGCGACCGTCGCCGGGTACGGGGCCTCCAACGACGCCTGCTCGGCCGTCGCCCCCGACGAGGACGGGCGGGGCATCGAGCGGGCGCTGCGCGACGCGCTCGCGGACGCCGACGTCGCCGCCCGCGACATCGGGCACGTCAACGCGCACGGCACCTCGACCGTCATGAACGACCTCGTCGAGAGCGCCGCCCTGCACCGCGTCCTCGGCGACCGCCCGCTCGTCACGTCCACCAAGGCCATGACCGGGCACGTCCTCGGCGCCTCCGGCGGCATCGAGGCGGCCCTGACCGCGCTCGCCCTGGAGGCGCAGCTCGTGCCGCCCACGGTCAACCTGGACGTGCAGGACCCGGCCGTGCCCGTAGAGGTCGTGGCCAAGACCGCCCGCCCCGCGCGCCTGGAGTGCGCGGTGTCCACATCGCTCGGTTTCGGGGGCCACAACGCCGCCCTCGTGCTCGCCCGTGCCTGAGGTGAAGGAACGCATGCTCACGGAATCCGTCCGCTCCCTGACCGTGGACGGGCTGTCCTACGCCTACCGGACCGTACGCGCGGGCACCGCGACGACCGAGCCCCTGGTCGCGCTGGGAGGCGCGTTCCAGGGCATGTACGACTGGGCGCAGATGGAGGACGCCCTCACCGGCGTCGCGGACCTGGTCACCACCGATCTGCCCGGCGCGGGCGACTCCGACATGCTGCGGCCCGAGCACGGCGTCGAACTCCTCGACGCGGCGCTGGAGGCCGTCATCGACGACCTGGGCGTGCCGCGCGTCAACCTCTACGGCTACTCCTACGGTTCGGTGATCGCCTACCGGTACGCGCAGCACCACCCCGAGCGCTGCGCCCGGCTCGTGCTCGGTGGTGTCCCCGCGCGCGTGAGCGCCGCGGCGATCGCCCGTGGCAGGGACGCGGGGCGGCTCGTCACCGCCGGGGACCTGGAGGGGTTCGCGGACGGGATCGCAGCGGAGATGTTCTGCCTGGACGAGGAGCGTTACGTGCACCGCCGCGACCTGGCCCTGCGCTTCTTCCGGCGCTCCCTGCTGCGTGTCGCCCGGCGCCCGCACGGCGGCTACCTCCTCGGCCAGGCCCTGGGCACCCACAAGGACCCCGTCGGCGGCCTCGCGGGCGTGCCCACGCTGGTCTTCAGCGGCGAGCACGACACCATCACCACCCTGGAGCAGCAGCGCGTCTTCGCCTCGGCGATCGAGGGCAGTCACTTCCTGACGGTCCCCGACTGCGACCACATGATGATGCTGGAACGCCCGGACGCCGCCATCGCCCTGGTCACCTCCTTCGCCACCGACACCCCGCCCCCCTTGCACGCCCTGCGCCCCGTGACACGCCTCGCGCAACGCGACCGCCGGAGCCGGGGCGCCGCCCTCCGCACGCCCTGACGCCCCGTAAATGGGCTGCGATGCGGGGCGGGCGCCCGGGAGCATGGGGGCATGGCCGGAACAGGGGAAGGCAGAGGTGAGTGGGTGCTCACCGGTGAGCCGCGGGTGTTCGAGCGGCTGGCCGGGGAGTATCTGCGGGCCGAACCCGCGCTGCACACGGTGCCGTTGGGCCTGCTCGCGGGGCTGCTCGCCGGGGAGGCACGGTTCGAGGGCGCCGTGGTGCGGTTCGGGGTGTGGCGCGACGACGGCGGGAAGGTGACGGACGCGTTCATCTGGACGCCGCCCGCGCCGCCGTACGTGAGCCCGCTCGGCCGCAGCGCCGCCGAGGCGCTCGTCGAGGCGGTCGACGCGGACGGGCCCGTGGGCGTCAACGGCACCGTCGAGGGGGCCCGCGCCTTCGCCGACGCCTGGCTGGCCCGGCATCCGGGCGGCTCGGTCAGCGAGAGCATGGCGAAGCGGCTGTACCGGCTCGACCGCCTCACACCGCCGGAGCCCGCGCCACCGGGCCGGGCCCGCGTCGCGACGGCGGACGACCGGGAACTGCTGGCCCGCTGGCACGGGGAGTTCATGGGGGCGGCCGAGCCGGGCGGGGCGCGGGACCTCGCCTGGGCCGACTCCCGTGTCCCGTACGGCGGGGCGACCCTGTGGGAGACGCCGGACGGCACCCCCGTCTCGATGGCCGGGGTGACCCGGCTCGTCGCGGGCACCGTGCGCGTCGCCCCCGTCTACACGCCGCGCGAGCTGCGCGGCCGGGGCTACGCGGGCGCGGTGACCGCCGAGGTCACCCGGGCCGCCCTGGCCGCGGGCGCGGAGCAGGTGGTGCTCTTCACCGACCTCGCCAACCGCACGAGCAACGCCCTCTACCAGCGGCTCGGCTACCGCCCGGTGCGGGACTTCACCTCACTCGGCCTGCGGCCCTGACCACGTGAAAAAGCTCAACGTCGCACACGGGGGGATGCGACGTTGAGCAGGGTCCACGCTAGCCGGGAACGGGGGCCTCCCCGACCGGTCCCGCGCACAGACGGCGGGAAATGATCCACGGGAAGCCCGTGTACGCGGGCAGTCTCGGCTGCGGCGTTCACCGCATATGGCCGAAATCGGGGGTTCAGGAGCCCGCGGGCACTATGTCCGCGGTGCCCTGCGAGCGGGCCGTCTTCTCGCCGACCTTGCCCGGCTCGATCGTGCTCGGGTCGACCGCCTCCAGGGGCGCGCCGACGATGTACGGGCAGTCGGGGTCCTCGGGGCAGTTCGGCCGGTCGTGCGGCAGCAGGTAGAACGTGCGGCGGGCGAACAGGCCGCTGTCGGAGCTGCGCGGGGCGCGCGGAGTGAGGTTGGTGTAGCCGATGAGGCGGCCGTCGCGCTCGTAGCGCGGCTTGCCCTTGCGGGTCCTGACCTTGTCGAGGGCCTGGCGTACGTAGTCGAGATCTTCCGGGTCCTCGAGCCAGACGACCTCGGCCTCCTGGGCGAGATCGCCTTCCTGCGGCATCGCGCTCATCGGGCCTCCTGTGTCCGGGCGGCCGTGCGGCGGCCTGTCCTTGTGGTGTGCGAGCGGCTCTGACCTGCGCGGGCGGTGCGCGCCTGGTCACGGCCGCGCTCTCCATCGTACGGTCGGCCGGCGGGCGCTCCCAGTGCGCCGGGGATGCTCACGGTGCCTTTCCTGCCTCAATGTCGCTTTCGTCGGGAAGCTCGGGGAGCAGGGCGAGGCCGGGGTAGAGCTTGGCCGCGTTGCTTTTGATCATCTCGGCGGGCGAGGCGAGGCCGAGCTCCTGGCGGATGCGGCTGGCGAAGGCGCGCGGTGTGGAGGCGCGGATGGACTCCTCGAAGCACCAGCGGCCGTAGGTCTCGTAGAGGAGCTTCTGCTCCACGCGCAGGTCGGCGTCGGCGCCCTTCATGCAGCGTTCGCTGATGAAGCGGCCGATGTGGTCCTCGGTCGTCTCGTAGGCGGCGGTGGCGATGCGTACGGAGGCGGGCCCGGTGAGCGGGTCGCGGGTGGCGAGGTACTGCTTGGCGCCCTCGATGAGCCACTGGAGGATGCCAGGCCCTTCGTCGGCGACGAGTTCGGCGGCGAGGTTGTCGATCTTGCGTTCGTTGGGTACGCGGCGTTCGAACGGGATGATCCGCATGCGGCGCCAGAAGGCGTGGCCACCGGTGCCGACCTCGGGGCGGTGGTTGCCGAGCAGCCAGAGCTTGTGGGTCGGGGTGAAGGTGAAGAAGTTCTGCCGCATACGACGGGCGGTGATGGTGTCGCCGCCGGTGAGGAGCTTGACGCGGGCCTCGTTGAACTTGTCGTTGGGCTTCAGCTCGCTGCACACGACGATGCGGCGGCCGTGCAGCTCGGTCAGTTCGGTGGAGTGCTCGGTGAACTTGCCCTTCTCCATGAGGAAGCCGAGCGGGGCGGCGTTGGCGTAGTCGCCGAGAATCTGCATGGCCACTTCGAGCAGCACGGACTTGCCGTTGGCGCCGGACCCGTACAGGAACGGCATGACCTGCGCGCCCACGTCCCCGGTGATCGAGTAGCCGAGCAGCAGGTGCAGGAAGCGGATGACCTCCTGGCCCTTCTCGTCGTCGCCGAAGGTGTCGCGCAGGAAGCGGTCCCAGCGCGGGATCGGCATCTTCTGCGGGGCGACGGCGGTGGCCCGGGAGTGCATGTCGGTGAGCGGGTCGGGCTTGCGCAGTGCGCCGGTCTTCAGGTCGACGACACCGGCCGGGGTGCACAGGGCGTAGATGTCGCCGTCCAGGACATCGGGGTCCAGGCGCAGACCGGGGGCGGCCTGCGCCTGGAACAGCAGCGCCTTGAGGCCGGCGGTCGACTCGGAGTGGCGGCGGTGGGCGGCCAGTCTGCTCGTGGTGAAGCGGCCGCTCGGGTCGTGCTCCGCGAGCTGTTCGGCCATGTCACCGGCGGCCCAGACGGCGGCCTCGTCGCCGCCGGTGAGCTTCCAGCGGTAGGTGTCCCAGGAGTGCCAGCCCATGCCGATGACGTAGCGGAACTGGTCTCTGTAGAGGCGGGCGAAGAGCTTGGCGTTGCCCCGGTCGGACAGGGAGTCGGGGAGGAGGCCGTCGGGTGCGGGGGCGGGCGCCTGGGCCACTTCGAGAGTGGCGGTGGCGGTCGCGGCGGCGGGCCTGGCCTCCGTCTGCTGGGCGGGCAGGCTCGGCCCGCCGGCGGGCTCGGGCGCGACCGGCGTGTCGAAGTCGAACGCCTGCTGGCGGATCTGTTCGGCGGCCGTTTCGGCGTCGAAGCGGATGTGCTGCTCGGCGCTCATGAGCGTCCTCTGGGGTGGAACGGGCGCTGGGCGCCTGCGGACAGAGCGGACTCGATGACGAACTCGGTGACGGGTGCGGTGCGGGTCGCTTGCAGCGGGGATTCGGGGGTGTGGCTCGGGGTGCCGCTCCGCCCGGCGAAGGCAGCACGGACCGCCCTTCCCCGACGGCCGACAGGACGGTGCGGGCATTCTGCCGGAACCTCGGACACGCGCTGACCACGCCCCGGGGCGCCCGGCAGGGGGCGCCCGCACAGGGAGATCGGCCCGTCGCGCGGGGGGTCCGGGACCGTCGCCGGTGTCGCGGACTCGCGGGCCAATGGATCGTCCTTGTTCGGGCTGTTCGAGGCGTGCGGGAGGCAAGCGTCCCGAGGGGGAAGTCCTGGTCGGGGCGGGTGCCGGCGGGGTCGGCGGGGCTGAAGGGGCTCAGCTTTCAAGTTGACGGCCCGAGCGTAGCCCACGGTGACGGGTCGCCACGTGAGGGGGCTTTGCGTGTCGGAACCTTCAGCCCCTTCAGCCCCACACCCGCCTCCGCACCTACGGGGCTGAAGCGCGTCCAGACCCGCGGGCGGGGCTCAGCCCCTTCAGCCCCGCTCGGAAAAATACCAGGTCAGACGGGGTGGCCCAAAGAGCTGCGGGGCTGACGGGGCTGAAGGTCGTAGTTATCAGCTAGCGAGAGCATCGCAGTACTACAAGCATTCATATACAAGCCTTCTCACAGCCTCCTACGGGTCCTCCTATGCGCGCGCGCATATGCCAATGCTCTGAGTAGCTGATAACTAGAGGTCTCAGCCCCGTCAGCCCCGCACTTTTCGGGCGCACCTCTCTGACCTGCGGTTTTACGACGGGGCTGAAGCGGGGCCAAACCGTGCCGGGCCCTTCGGCCCCGCTTCAGCCCCGTTCAGCCCCGCCCGGTCCGGTGCGGGCGTCGGGTTACCACGTACGCATGACATGGGCGCGGGTGCGCGTCCACGGGGGCTGACTGTCGGGTCCGCGTCAGGGACAACCGCAACCTTCAGCCCCGTCAGCCCCGTAACTCCTCCTGGTGCCCGGTCTGACCTGCGCGTATGGCAGCGGGACCGACTTTGCGGGGCGTAGGCATCGAACGCCTGACCTGCCCGCTGACCCGACCGGGGCTCGTCCACGCCGGGTGGCCGCCGGGCGCGGGACAACGGGAGGGGCTAGCCCCGTCCCCGATGATGAGGACCGCCCGCGCAACTGATCATTTCGACGCTCGGAGTACGTACATGGCGATCGACGCCACTACGCAGCAAGACCGCGACCGCGGCGACGACGACGGCCGCGATCAGGACCGTGAGCACGACCGCGCCACCGGGCGGGTGTGGGTCCTTCGCCTGGACCCCGACGGCCGCCCCTCCGCCGGGACGGTGCGACTCTCCTGCTCGCGCCCGGCCTGCCCCGACCGGCGCCTGCCCAACGCCTCGGCGGGCCGCAAGGCCGCCGTCGACCACGTCAACCAGCACCTCTCCCGCATCCGCGGTGAAGGCGGCCCGCGCGGCGACGCGCTGTGCGGCTGCCGCGCCGCCGACTGCGCGTGGCACACCCCCGACCCCGGACCGCTGCCGGGACGCCGGGACGGAGCGCGTCCGGCCCCGCTGCCGCCGTGCGGCGGCCCCATGGTCCTGTCGGTCTACGCGGACCGGGCCGGGCGGCTGTGGCGGATCGCGGAGACCTGCGCCCGCTGCGCCGCCTCCACCGGCGGCCGGGTCCTGGACACGGCCCCCTCAGCGCCCCGCTGCGGGCAGAACGGCCCCGCCCCGGCCCGGGAGAGCGCCGGGAGCCCTGAGGCGGCGCTGGAGGCCGTGGCGGCCCTCTTCTCCGACCAGCGGCCCTCCCCCGCGCCCCGGGTCCCCGCCGCCCCGGTGTTCAGCTCGCCGTCCCCCGACACCGCCGACGGGGCCGGGGGCGTGCCCCACGCGCGGGGCACCACACCGGCGGGCATGCCCCGGCGGGCCCGGCGCGGCGGAAAGATCGCCCAGCGCACCGTGCCGCACGACCTCCGGCCCGACACACTGCGCGTCGAACTCATCGAGCTCGGAGACGCCTTCCGCGCCTATCAGAAGTGCGCCGAACCCGACCTCGCCCGCCTCGCGCACCTGCACGAGCGCAAGGCCCGCGCGTTCGCCTCGTGGGCCGACGTCACCGGCGACCGGTCGCTGCGCGCCGAGGCCCGCCGCGCCGAGAGCGCCGCGCGCACCACGCGCGAGATGTACGAGAACCGGGTCGGACGCCCCCTCGACGACGCGGGCGGCGACGACGCGCCCGTGGTGGAGCGCCTGCTGACCCGGGGCCAGGCCGTCCAGGCACGGGCCGTCATCGACCACGTACGGGAGAACGCGCCGCTCCCGGACGCCGAGGCGCGCCTGGCGGTGCTTCTGCTGACGCTGCGGGCCGCGCGCGCGGGGGCCGGGAACGTCACCGGGCAGGACGTCACCGGCTGGCTCCAGGGCGAGGCGGAGCAGGTGTGCGAGCGGCTGGTGGAGGCGGGGTGGCTGCGGCTGCCCGGAACCGTGGAGGAGCTGCTCCGGTCGCGGCCTGAGGACCCGACGTCCTTCACCGTTCCGGCGCTGCTGCCCTCGGAGCCGCGCCCGTTCACCTTCGGCAAGTCGACCCGCTCCCGGCTGTCGGGGTGGGCGCAGCGGACGGTGGGCGACCGCAAGATCCGCAAGAGGAAGCTGGGCGCCGCCTGCCGGCTGCTCGCCCTGTACACGGTCGCCCACAGCTCGTTCGACGGGACCCTCGGCCGCCCCGGCCCCACCGGCGAGGACAAGGGCGACCGGGACGGCGGGCTGCCCGTGGACCAGGCCGCCGTGTTCTGCGCCCTGGCCCCCGAACAGGTCGCGGAACACGCCGAACTGCTGATCACCGCCGACTGGCTCGCCGAGGCCGAGGTCGACACGGTGGCGGGCCGGCTGCGCGGCAGACTCTCCACGAGGGTGCTGCCGCTGGGCGCGCTGCTGTAGCCGCCCCTCCCGGCCACCGCCCCGGACGCCGCCCCGGATGCCGCCGCCGGGTCAGGCGTCCCGGCGGCCCGGCAGGTACTGGTCCAGGACGACCGCCAGGAACTTGGTGTGGTCCGGCAGCCCGGACTCGGCGACCAGCTGGTCGATGATCGCCTTCTGCGCCCTGGTCGGCTTGTACTGCAGTTGCACCGGACCGAGGCCGCGCAGGTCGGAGTCGTCGGGCTTCACCGTCACCGCGAACAGCTTCGACTGGAACTTCGGTTCCCGGCGCGCGTCCTGCACCACCTGCGCGATGCCCTTCTCGGCGGCCGCCTCGACGGCGAGCAGCACGATCTGGGTGTGCGTGATGTCGTTCTGCTTGCGGTACTTGCGGAAGCGCGCGGCGACGTTCTGCGAGACGTAGAAGCCGACCGGCTTCGCCGTGTCCGCGTCGCTCAGCGGCTCCGGCGCGGGCTCCGGGGCGCTCTGCCGGGCGGGCTGCGGAATGACGGTCGCGGGCGCGGCCACGGTCTGCGGGACCGGCGCCACGGCGGGTGCGGGCGCGGCGGCAGGCGCCGGGGTGGCCCAGCCGGCCAGGGCAGAGGACGGCGCCCCTCCCCCGCTGAACAGGTTGCCGACGCCCTCGTCCGACATGCTCTGCTCGTCGTCCTCGTCGGTGCGCTTCTTGCCCTTGGGCGGGGTCATGCGGCAGCTTCCTTCCTCAGCTCGAGAGCCCGAGCGAACATCTCTTCGGTGAATCCTTCATAGTCGGCCGTCAGGCCCTCGACGGTCTCCGGCACGGACCGGTCCCCGTCCCTGCGCCGTTCGGCCAGCTCCTGCACGAGCAGACCCCGCTTGCGGACGAGCCGGGCCACCGACTCCGTGTGTCCGATGAGGTGCTTGAACATGTGCGCGTCCTCGCCGAGCACCTTGCGCACCTGCTGCCGTACGTCGGCGTGGATGCCGGTGTACGTGCGGCCCGTGTCGAACAGCAGCACGCCCAGCAGCTCCAGGTGCGGGTTGAGCTGGCTGACGAACCGTACGTAGGAGAACTCCAGGCCGATCTGGGCCAGGCCGTCCTCCGCTCCCCCATCACTCTTGACCGGGATGACCAGCCAGCGCGCCGTCGACAGGGCGAGCCGCTGCAGGGACGGGTTCTCCGGCGGGGTGTCGAGGATGATGATCTGGTACTGGTGCGCGATCGGCAGCAGGCAGTACAGCAACCGCAGGTAGGCGTGCGGGCCTTCCTTCGCCAGCAGCGTGTGGAAGAAGATCCCGAACTCGTCGCCCAGGGCGGGGCCGCCCATGACGACGTCGAGGTTCTCCCGCACGTTCTCCCGGGGCTTGAGCGGCGTCCCCGTCCTCAGCGACTCCAGCAGGCCCGTGCCGCCGTCGTTCCACTCGGCGCGCTTGTAGCCGAGCTCGCGGGCGATGTTGCCCTGCGCGTTGCAGTCGATGATGAGCGTGCGCAGACCGCTGCGCGCCGCCTTGCCCGCCGCGTTGGCCGAGACCGACGACTTCCCGACGCCGCCCTTGCCGTTGCCGAACATGAAGATGTGCGACAGCGACGCCCAGGGGATCGGGGGCAGCTGCATGTGGCTGCCAGGTGCTGCGAAGGGACTGGACATGGGTCCTCTCAGTCTGTTCAGGCCCGAACACGGGTGAGGCGCGGTGAAGCGCGGGTAAAGGTATGTCGCTTTTGAGGTTGTTCGTACGGCCGAAATTTCTCTCAGAACGATCCTGCGCTCAAAAACGCTCCGACACGGTGCCGAGTACCCCCTGGAACCCCTCCGTGGGGCCTCCTGAACGCCGCCGAACCACCGAAACAGCAGGCCAGTAGGGGTCCGGTCGATAACGGCCGAGCATGCCCGCCCATACCGCCCACCACCTGCTTCCTGGCTGTTCCGCTTACGTGGCCCCGCACCGCTGCCCAAGTGGCCTGACCTGCTTGGACCACATCTGACGCACCCGCAGAACTGTTCATGTCCAGCAGAGTTGCGGCGCAAGGAGATCGTCAGACTACCAGGGCCACTTCCGCCCTCACAGGGGGACACGCGGGCTTGCCGCCTTGTGGGTAAGGGGGGAGGTGTGTTGGCGGGTGGAGGGGTGCGCCTGGTGCTGGGTCAGCGGGTGTGTGGGCGGGCTGACTCGCGGTGGGATGGGTCTGCTGGGCTGTGCGCCTGTGGGGGTGCCTAGGGATGGGCGGGTCGGGGGGTGGGGGTGTGCGCTGAGGGGTGGTGCGGCTGATGTGGGGGCGGGCCTGCAAAGGGATTGGGCGAGCTGCTTGCTCCCTTGTGGGCGGGGCTGTTTGCGGGGTCCGTGGCGCTTGTGTGTGTGTACGGAGTTGGGAGTCTGCCGGGTATTGGGTGGGGGTGCCTGTGGCTGCACTGGTGAGCTGAGTTGCTGACAGGTAGGTCTTGTAGTGCGCTGGTGGGCCCGTGAGGACGCTGGTGGGTAGGCAGGCTTGCGGATTGGTCTACCCGTAGGTCACTCAATAGGCGGAGGGTCCGGTGCGCGTGCCTACCGACCCGCTTGTCCGTCAGCCTGTTTCTATTTGCGTCTGGGTGCAGATGTCCAGTGTGACTGGCCTTCTGATAGGCAGGCTGATAGGTGCGCCGATCCTCTCCCCTGCTTGGCCATGGATGCTTGTGCGGATCAGCGGAGCTGCTTGGAAGGTCATCGCCCTGTTGACCTGCTGGCCAGTTGAGAGGCCGGTCAGCAAGCTGGCAAGTCGGCTGGCTCCCTCGCCTGCTTGTCCTTCCACTGGCGGCTTGGGGAGCAGGTGGGCTCACACGCTGGTAGCCAAATTCGTGCGCGGGTAGGTGAGTACCCCTACCCGCCTTGTCGTTGTCCCTCGTGCAGAGCAATCGACTAGCAGACCAGCCCGCAAACAGATGGAATCTCTGGCTGTTTGAACTGTGGATATAGAAACCTTGATTATCGCAAGCAGGTCCACTTGCCCCTAGGTGGACAGTTCTGTCTGGAAGCCAGTGAAGGTACAAGCGAGCGCGACCGTTACGTGCGAGGCGTTGTTCACCGCCTGCTCCGAGGTTTGCACGCAAGCTTGTTCCGATGTTTGCGACGTTGTTTGTTTTGGCTGGTCAGAGGCCGTTTTACTGGTCTGGCTCGATCGCCATCCTATGGGCAACCAGTGCGCAGGCCAAGCACTCTGTACCGCCTCATCAAGGATCATCGACGTGGTGCCGGTTGCTGTGACAGCCGGACGTTGCCGGTCAGGAACTTGCATAGTGAGTAAGCGATCCAGGCTGGAGTGCCCCGGACCGAGTGCGCGCGGAACTTGCTCCGCCGGTGAGTACATCCCGCAGTCGAGGTAACCGCTAGGTTCGGCCACCATGCCTTCGGCTGCTGAAGCAGGGCTTATCGATCTCGAGAGTGAACGGCACGGGGCTACTCCGAGATCGAGGGGTGAGCGCGCAGTCCAGCCCGCGCGGACGATGGCCGAGCGCGAGGTGCATAGGTGGACTGCATACGTCAGCGGGTGAGCCGACAGTCCCCGCCAGTCGGGCGCCTGCACCGCAGCAATCCCAGCCCGCCTCGGAGCCGTGAGTCAGCCATCCGTAAACGTCCCCGTGGTCGAGGCGAGCGGGCAGCTTCCAGATGTCGAGCGGCTCCGAGGCCGGCCGAAGACTGCGTAGTCATGCGCGCTGTCAGCGACGTGCCGCGCACAACGGTGAGGCATTGCCAACGCGCGGTGACCTGTAGCTTCGTCGCGGCTCTCAACCGCCTCCGTCGCGAGTAGCAGCAGATCGTTGGCGGGCCCGCGCCCTGATCTTCGTAGCGCCATGAGCGGCTGGCCATGTACGCGCACCGTCAGGTCCACGACCTCTGCTCTGTCGTCGGCAAGCTGTCTGCGCGCCCCAACCTGACCTGTCCTGCTGCGCCTCAAAGGCCCCGCACGCGAGCAGCCCTGACGACGAAACGGAAGGCCGCCCCCCTTCTCCGTCGCCTCACCACTGGTACACGTTGGCACCCGGGCACGGCGCCCGTACCGAGCGGATGAGTGCACGCGCCCGCGTCCGGCCACACGCATCCCGGGCGGCCGTGCCCGCAGTGCTCAGCGGGCGGGGACGTGACGCCAGGCCGCCCCGTCGCAAGTCATGCCTCAGCCACCAGCTCCACGCCCAGCAGCAGCCTCCCGCAGCCGCACGAGGCGACGCGACACACAGCGCCCCCACCGACCTCCCCGCCCGCCAAGCCCAAGCACTCTTCGCCGCGCGCAGCACTGTCCCTCAGCAGCACACGGCGGGGGAGAGGCACAACACCCGCACCCAGAACACGTCACCCTGACCACCTCCCAGACCCGCCCGACACCCTGAGCACCCAGCCACACGCCCATCCCGCGCCCTCGCCGCCCAACGGGCCACCGGCCCACACCAAAACGCTCCTCGCTCGCGGCCTCTGACGTCCGAGGCCGCCCCGCAAGCCCCTCCCAGCGAAACCGCCCGAACCGCAGCGCCCCGCCCACCCAGCTCCGACGAAAGACCCCGCCCAGCCCCCACCGCCACCACCCGAACCCCCCACCCCGGCAGCCGGCATACCTGCACAGCGCAACCGGCTCCTCGCACTCGCTCACGAGTTCGGAGGCCCGGCAGAGGCGTTCCGAGGGCTTCTCCCGCGTTTTCGGGTGGCGCTCAGAATGGCTCTCAGAGAATTCATTGAGGGTTCAAGTAATTTGGGCGCGGCGGGGGAGTGGGAAGCGGATTCCCCGGTCCTGGCTCCCCGCTGTAGTCCCTCGGTGACCCTCAGCGGCCCTCAGCGCCGTTCTGCGGGCCGCTGAGCCCTCCCGGACGCTCCACGGCCCTCCAGGGGCCCGCAGGGCGTCTCCGGCGGCTCAGGGGGCTTCTGAGGCGGACGTGGCTTCTAGGTGCGCTCGGTGCGGTTCCCCCCGGCCAGCCGTCGACCGGGCCTCCGAGCCGCCCCCGACCTCCCCGGGGGACAAAACCTCCCAAACCACGGGCCCGGGACCAACGCCGTCGTTCGGTCCCGCTTCAGTCCCGTTTCAGTCCCGTTCACAAAAGCCCAGGTCACAGCCTTGCGCGCGCTTCCTTCGCCTCGTTTACGGGACTGACGGGACTGAACCCCCTTGTTCCTAATCATGTGTGTGTGCGTATATGCGCGCGTACGTAAGGAACACATAAAGAGTCGTACGTAGCTTATAAGGGGAAGGCTCAGTCCCGTCAGTCCCGTGATTTTTTGGGTGAACGGCTCTGACCTGCGGTTATGACCACGGGACTGAAACGGGACTGAAGCCCGCGCGGGACCGAAGGTGTTCTGGGAGGGGCTTCAGTCCCGTGGACCGGTGCCCGGAATGAGGCGGTAAGGGGCCAACGCGCGGTATGCCCGTGCGCGGGACTGACGGGACTGTAATTTCGACGACGCGCGGGGGCATACTGGGCGGGCCCTCAGGTGCGCTAGTCTCGGCAGCGCATTGTCGGAAACTCAGTCCCTTCAGTCCCGTTGGTCGTCGGGAGACCCCCGCTGGCCATAGGTTTTGTCAGGAACTGGGCGGCGACGAGCCAACCTCTGACCAAGGATTTCCGAGGACTAGTAGTGCCGCGTCAGCTTGCGCCGGGTTCGCAGGCCCCGGAGGGGGCCACGGAGCAGCCCCACGCTGTCGCCCGGTGGTGTGCCCGGGCGGGGTGGCCCGTGCATCCGCTGGCGCCCCGGCAGAAGACGCCCGCCGCCAACTGCGAGGCCTGCAAGGAGAGCCGGCACGCGCCCGCGCAGTGCCCGTGCATCCAGGCCGGTCGCTGGTGCCACGGCTTCCACGCGGCCACGACCTCCCTGGAACGGATCGACGCCTGGTGGGGCGCGCAGCCCAGGTTCGGGGTCGGCGTCTCCTGCGGGCCCGCCGACCTCGTCGTCATCGACGTGGACGCGCACGCGGCTCAAGTCCCGGACCGCTCGCGACTGTTGCCTGGCATCCCGATCGGGCCGAAAGTGGATCTAGCCGGTCTGGCCACCGGTTTCGACACGCTGGCACTGCTGGCCGCGCTGCGGGGGGTGCCCTCTCCCGCCGAGGACGAGGGCACACTGCGCATCCGTACACCATCCGGGGGGCTGCACATCTGGTACCGAAATCCGCATCCGGGGACGCGTTACAGGTCGTCGACCGGATCGAGCCCGAGAACAGCCCTCGCCTGGCAGGTCGACGTCCGTTCGGACAACGGTTACATCGTCGCGCCCGCGACCCGTACGACCGCGGGGCGCTACACGCGCGTGGGGGAGGCCCGGACGCCCGCCGCGCTGCCGCGGTGGCTCGCCGACGAACTCGCCCGCACCGGGCACGTCCCAGGGGCGCGGGAGACGCCCCAGGCCCGTGCCGTGGCCCCCGTCGCCGTCCGCGCGTCGGGGCGGCGCGCCCCGGCGGCCGCGAACCGCATCCTGGAGCCGCTGCTCGCGGAGGTCGCTGCCTGTGCGGCGACGCCGGAGGGGGCCAGCTTCACCGAGAAGCTGAACCGGGCCGCGTACGCCGCGGGCGGTCTGGTCCACGGCGGTCATCTGGCGGAGGCGGAGGTGCGCGACCTGCTTGAGGCGGTGGCGCGTCAGGCCAGGCCGCACCAGGAGCGACGCAGCCTCGCCGTCATCGAGTCCGCTCTGTCCGCAGGCGCCCAGCGCCCGTTCCACCCCCGAGGACGCTCATGAGCAGCGACGAGCAGCCGCCCCGCTTCGACGCCGTCGCCGCCGCCGAGCAGATCCAGCGGGAGATCCGGCAGGAGAGCCTCGACCTGGACCTGCCCGACCCCGACGCGGGGCGCGGCCGGTCCGGCGTTCCGGCGCAGCAGGCCAGGCCCCGCGCGGCCGGTGCCGGTGCTGACACCGGTGAGGTCCCCGTTCAGCACGCCGCCGTCGTCGACGAACCCCCGCCCCGGGGCCTGTTCCCCGACGAGCTGACCGACCGCGGCAACGCCAAGCTGTTCGCACGCCTCTTCAGCGACCGCTTCCGGCACGTGGAGGGCCTGGGCTGGTACTGCTGGGAGCAGTACCGGTGGAAGCGCACGGGCGGCGAGAAGGCGGCGCTGTGGGCGGCCGGTGACATGGCCGAGCAGATCCCGGCCAGCGATCCGCGCGGCCTGTTCAGCAACCGCGACCTGCTCATGCACCGCAGGCGCTCGCAGTCCACCGCCGGCATGAAGGCGCTCCTGCACCAGGCGCAGGCCGCGCCAAGCCTGAGCCTGGACCCGGACGTCCTGGACGGGGACATCTACGCCCTGTGCACCCCGGCCGGTGTCGTCGACCTGAAGACGGGCGCCCTGCGCAAGCCGGATCCGCTGACCGACATGCACTCGCGCGCCACGACGGTCGCCCCGCAGGAGATGCCGATCCCGCGCTGGGACCGGTTCCTGCGCGACACCTTCGGCGACGACGAGAAGGGCCTGGAGACCACGCGCTTCCTGCACGTGCTCCTCGGCTACTCGATCACCGGTGACGTGGGCGGGCAGGTGCTGCCGTTCCTGTACGGGTCGGGCGCCAACGGCAAGTCCGTGCTGCTGGACGTCATGACGCAGGTCCTCGGCGACTACGCCAACGCCGCGCCGCCCGGGTTCCTCATGGAGAAGGGCAAGTTCGCCGAGCACTCCACCGAGCTGACGGAGCTGCACGGGCGGCGGATAGTCGTGTGCAGCGAGCTGAAGCCGAACGACAAGTTCAACGAGGCCCGCGTCAAGCTTCTCACCGGCGGTGACAAGATCACCGCCCGGCGGATGCGGCAGGACTTCTTCTCGTTCACGCCGACCCACAAACTGTGGCTCCTGGGCAACCACCGCCCCGAGGTCGGCACCGGCGGACACGCCTTCTGGCGCCGCATGCGGCTGATTCCGTTCGAACGTGTTGTGCCCAACGAGCGGAAGATCGACAACCTTGCCGTGGAGCTGGTGCGCGACGAGGGGCCCGGCATCCTGCACTGGCTGATCGAGGGGGCCAAGCGCTACCTCGACACCCGCGACCCGCTGCACGGCCCCGTCTCGGTGCGCCTGGCGACGGCCGCGTACGAGACGACCGAGGACCACATCGGGCGCTTCATCGGCGAGTGCTGCACCAAGGGCGAGGACGGCCGTCCCAACCCCGAGCTGCGCGTCGAACAGAAGCTGCTCTACGAGACCTACTGCCGCTGGTGCGCCGAGGAGTCCATCAGGCCCTCCTCCAGCCGCGCCTTCGCCAGCCGCATCCGCCAGGAGCTCGGCCTCGCCTCCCCGGCCGAGATGATCAAGAACAACGACCGCAAGCTGTACCCGGGGCTCGCCCTGCTGCCCGAGGGCGCGCACGCCGAGTCGAACACGCACGGTGGGGGCGGGGGCCGGTGAGACGGGTGAGGCCTGACATCGCCCTGGGCGGGCAGGGGTGCTGCCCGTACCATGGCGGTGGCGACCTTAACGCGAGCCAATCGGGGGGGAAGAGAACACATGGCGTGACCGCCACACGCGCGGACCGGTGCCCGGTCCAGGAAAATCAGGAGGGTCTGCGGTCATGAGCTCGATGCTGCAGGACAGCCAGCTCGCCGACGAAGAAGCCGTGGTGTGGCTCGAGAGCACGGAGAACCTCGACTACGTACGCCAGGCCCTCGACAAATCGACCCGGCGCCGGGGCAAGCCGCGCTACGAGCGCGACGGCCGCATCATCGGCTACGCCAACCTGCTGCCCGGCGCCGACAAGGACCCCGACAGCGGTCTGTTCGAGCGCCGCACGTTCTTCCTCCTCCCGCACGACCGCCCCAACGCGCCGACCGGCCCCTACGAGGTCGGCGCCCCCGGCGAGGCCGTCGACCCACGCACCATCGCGCCGGGCCGGGTCGGCCTGAAGACGCCCCGCTCCCAGCGCGGACAGCTCACGGCCGCTTCCTCCTAGGGGGCGGCCGGGGCCGTCGCCGACACGCCCCTGGATACGTTTCACCCCACCGCTCTGCGCACCAGATCGGCGACGCGCTCCTCGTCGGCGGCGGAGAGCTTGGTCAGGGCGAAGGCAGTGGGCCACATCGTTCCGTCGTCGAGTGCTGCCTGGTCACTGAAGCCGAGGGTGGCGTACTTCGTCCTGAACTTCGCGGCGCACTGGAAGTGGCAGACGATCTTGCCGTTCCTGGCATAGGCGGGCATCCCGTACCAGAGTTTCGGCTGGAGATCGGGGGCGACGGCGCGGATGATCCGGTGGATCTTCTCGGCGAGGATCCGGTCGGCGTCGTCCATCTCCGCGATCTTCGCGAGGACCTCGGGCTCGGTGTTCGCCTTGGCGCCGCTTCTGGCGCGGCGTGCCGACTTCACCTCCTTGGCGCGGTCCTTCATCGCTTCGCGCTCCTCGGCGGTGAAACCCTCGTGCTTCTCGGAGACGGCCATGGAAGTTCCTCTCGTGATGTCTGTTGGACAGCCAGGCAGGTACGGGGTGGCGGGCGGGTGGTCAGGCGGACGGTGACGCGACTGGGGCCGGTTCCCAGGTGAAGCCGTCCGGGTCGGTGAAGGGCGTGGCGGTCGTGCCGTTGAGGACGATGCGGTGCGAGCCGCTGCCCTCGGCGTCCACACCCACGTCCTTGGCGAGGCCGCGGCGCTTGTAGAGCGCGAGCTTGACGGCGCTCTCCTCGGAGGTGAACTCGACGTACTTGCCGCCGAAGCTCTTGCCGACGGTCAGGCCCTGCTCGACGTAGAACTGCTTGCTGGCCTTGACGTCCTCGGCGCCGAGCAGCAACACGATCTGGTTGAACTCCTTCTTGGCGGGGCCGGAGTCCTTCTTCGCGGAGGTCGCGGCCTTCCAGATGGTGCCGTCGGGGGCCTGGACGACACCGCCGTAGCCCCACAGGGACTTGGAGGCGGGCTTCAGGGCCTTGGCGCCGAGCCTGAGGGCCGCGCCGAGGTAGGCGTCGACGTCGGCCGGCTGGGCGACGGTGAGCGAGAGGCTGAAGCCGCGGAAGCCGGACGTGGGCGCCTCACCGGCGCGCAGCCGCAGCCGCGGGCCGAGCCCGAAGGCGGCGGCGTAGAAGCGTTCGGCGGCCGCGACATCGGCCACTTCGAGGGTCACGGAGGCGAGTGAGGTCGTCATGCGGATCACGCTAGTTGCGGCTCGGTGGCGGTGGCTTCTTCATTCCTGCTCGATACCGGATCCGGCCGGGTCACGCGCCAGGGCAGCCCGTCCGGGGCGGTGACGGCGCGCTGCAGGTACGTGTCAGGGTCCATGCCGACCAGCTCGGTGAAACGTTCTCTGAAAACGCCCGGCGACGCGGCCCAGCCGACGGCGCGGCACACCTCGGCGACCTCGAGGTCACCGAGGCGCAGCAGCGCCATCGCCCGCTCCACGCGACGCGTCGTCAGATACGCGTACGGGGACGCGGAGTAGGCGAGCCGGAACTGCCCGCTGAGCCGGCCGGGGGCCATGCCGGCGGCGCGCGCCAGCTCCTCGACGTCCAGCGGGCGGGCGTACTCCCGGTCGATGCGGTCGCGCACCCGGCGCAGCCGTGCCAGGTCGCGCAGGTGCTGGGCGGCGATCAGGGCGCGCCGTAACGCGGGGTGGCACATCACCCGGCGTCCCGGACTTCCTGGATGCGGACCAGATTCCCGGCGGGGTCGCGGAAAGCGCAGTCCCGGACCCCGTACGGCTGGAGCGTCGGTTCCTGGACCACCTCGGCGGTGCTGGACTGCAGCTTTTCGAACGCGGAGTCGAGATCGCCGGTGGCCAGAAGAATCCAGCCGTAGGTGCCCTTGGCCATCATCTCGGCGATGGTGCGGCGCTCGTCCTCGCTGATTCCGTGGTCGACGGCCGGCGGCGCGAGGAGCAGAGAGACGTCGGGCTGGCCCACCGGCCCGACGGTGATCCAGCGCATCTTTCCCTGACCGACGTCACCGCGTACCTCGAAGCCGAGGATGTCGCGGTAGAAGGCCAGGGAGGCGTCCGGGTCGTCGTGCGGGAGGACAGTGGTGTGAATGCGGAGATCCATGACGCCAAGCTAACCGCGCGCGGGGCCGCGGGCTTCTCTGTTCCTGATCGGTTGTCGAAATTCCTGGACTGTCACCGATTCCATGACATGCGTGGTTCGTGTACGTTCATGAATTGACCTTCGTCGCGGAATTGCCCACACTGCGGGGGTGGCGGTGAAGAAGACGGACCGGGACGGCGCGAGCGGCGCCGACGAGCGCGAACTCGCCGACGCCGTGACCGCCCTGCGCGCGGCCGAGGCCCGCGTCGTCGAGGCGCTGCGCACGTACCTGTCCCGGGACCCCGTGACCGGGCGCCCGCCGCACGGCCGTATCGGCCGCGCCGCCCAGCTCACCGGCTGGGGCGAACAGCGGGTGAAGGAGACGGTCACCCCGG
>NZ_JBEYWV010000026.1:0-138375 GCF_040644575.1 Streptomyces sp. NPDC046939 | reverse complement strand
CGCCGGCTAGGTCGGGCTTGGTCTGGGGGGCGTCGCCTTCGGCCCCCCCTGGGGCGCGGGCACCGGCGCGCCCACCCCACGAAAAGCCGCGGACGCGTCTGCTCATGTCACGAGCAGACGCGTCCGCGGCTTTTTCGTGGCTGAGCGCGCAGTTCCCCGCGCCCCTGGCGGGGCTGATCACCAGCCCCCTCTTGAAGGGAGAGCCCGCCCCCCTGACGGGGGCGGGCTCTCCGGGCCTCGTGGCGGCACCGCCATGCAGCGCCACGAGGAGTCCGGGTCAGGGGCGGCTAGCCAAAGCGGCCCGAGATGTAGTCCTCCGTCGCCTGGACCGACGGGTTGGAGAAGATGCGTTCCGTCTCGTCGATCTCGATGAGCTTGCCGGGCTGGCCGACCGCCGCGAGGTTGAAGAACGCGGTGCGGTCCGAGACACGGGCCGCCTGCTGCATGTTGTGCGTCACGATGACGATCGTGAACTGCTCCTTCAGCTCGCCGATCAGGTCCTCGATGGCGAGGGTCGAGATCGGGTCGAGCGCCGAGCAGGGCTCGTCCATGAGCAGGACGTCGGGCTCGACCGCGATGGCGCGGGCGATGCACAGCCGCTGCTGCTGGCCGCCGGAGAGGCCGGAGCCGGGCTTGTTCAGGCGGTCCTTGACCTCGTTCCAGAGGTTGGCGCCCTTGAGGGACTTCTCCACGACGTCGTTCAGCTCGGACTTCTTGTACGAGCCGTTGAGCTTCAGGCCCGCCGCCACGTTGTCGAAGATCGACATGGTGGGGAAGGGGTTGGGGCGCTGGAAGACCATGCCGACGGTGCGGCGTACGGCGACCGGGTCGACGTGGGAGCCGTAGAGGTCCTCGTCGTCCAGGAGCACCTTGCCCTCGACGCGGCCGCCGGGGGTGACCTCGTGCATGCGGTTGAGGGTGCGCAGGAAGGTCGACTTGCCGCAGCCGGAGGGGCCGATGAAGGCCGTCACGGAGCGGGGCTCGACGGTCATCGAGATGTCGTCGATCGCCTTGTGGGATCCGTAGTAGGCGGTGAGTCCGCTTACGTCGATGCGCTTGGCCATAACTTGTTCACTACTTCCGGGTCGAGTCGCTGAGGAGCGCGTGAGCGCCATGGCCGCGTCAGCGGCTCGTCTGCGGGGCCTTCCAGCGGGCGATGCCGCGGGCCACGAGGTTCAGGATCATGATGAAGGCGATGAGGACCAGGGCCGCGGCCCAGGCGCGGTCGTACGCCGCCTCGCTGCCGCCGCTGCTCGCGTACTGCTGGTAGATGTAGAGCGGCAGCGACGCCTGGGGCCCGTCGAACGGGTTGGTGTTGATCAGCGGGTTGCCGAAGACCAGGAGCAGCACCGGCGCCGTCTCGCCCGCGATGCGGGCGACCGCGAGCATCACGCCGGTCGTGATGCCGCCGATCGACGTCGGCAGGACGACCTTGAGGATGGTGCGCCACTTCGGGACGCCGAGGGCGAGCGAGGCCTCGCGCAGCTCGTTGGGGACGAGCTTGAGCATCTCCTCGGTGGAGCGGACCACGACCGGGATCATCAGGATGGACAGCGCCATCGAGCCGGCGAAGCCGGAGAAGCCGAAGCCGAGGATCAGGATCCAGAAGCTGAGGATGAACAGGCCCGCGACGATCGACGGGATGCCCGTCATGACGTCGACGAAGAAGGTGACCGCCTTGGCGAGCTTGCCGCGGCCGTACTCCACCAGGTAGATCGCGGTCAGCAGGCCGATCGGCACGGAGATCAGGGTGGCGAGGCCGACCTGCTCCAGGGTGCCGAGGATCGCGTGGTAGATGCCGCCGCCGGGCTGGTAGGCGGTGACGAAGCCCATCGAGTGGGACAGGAAGTACGGGTCGAGGACCTTGATGCCGCGCCTCACGGTCTCGTAGACGAGGGAGGCGAGCGGCAGGACGGCCAGGATGAAGGCGACCCAGACGACGCTGGTCGCCGTGCGGTCCTTGGCCTGGCGCTTGCCCTCGACCTTGGCGGCGATGCCGTAGGTGACGAGGACGAAGAGGAGCGCGGCTATGAGGCCCCACTGGATGCGGCTGCTCAGGCCGGCGGCCAGGCCGATGGCGCAGGCCGCGGCGATCGAGCCGAGGGCGATGGCCCAGGGCGACCAGCGGGGCAGGCGCGCGGCGGAGAGGGAGGCGGCGGGGCGCTTCGCGGGTGCGGGCGCGGGTTGCGTCGCGTTGCTCATGCGTTGGCCCCCGAGTACTCCTTGCGGCGGGCGATGATGAACCGGGCCGCGCCGTTGACCAGCAGGGTGATGACGAAGAGGACGAGGCCGGAGGCGATGAGGGCGTCGCGGCCCTGGTCGTTGGCCTCGGAGAACTTCGCGGCGATGTTCTGCGCGAAGGTGCCGCCGCCCGGGTCGAGCAGGCTGGCGTGGATCAGGAAGTCGGGGGAGAGGACCGTGGCGACGGCCATCGTCTCGCCGAGCGCGCGGCCGAGGCCGAGCATCGAGGCGGAGATGACGCCGGAGCGGCCGAAGGGGATCACCGACATGCGGATGACCTCCCAGCGGGTGGCGCCGAGGGCGAGGGCCGCCTCCTGGTGCATCAGGGGGGCCTGCCGGAAGACCTCGCGGGAGACGTTGGTGATGATCGGCAGGATCATGATCGCGAGCAGGATGCCGACGGTGAGCAGGGTGCGCGGGGCGCCGCCCTGCCAGGAGAAGATGCCGGTCCAGCCGAAGTAGTCGTCGAGCCAGCTGAACAGGCCGGTCATGTGCGGCACCAGGAAGAGGGCGCCCCACAGGCCGTACACGATGGACGGCACGGCGGCGAGCAGGTCGATGACGTAGGCGATGGTGCCGCTGAGCTTCTTCGGCGCGTAGTGCGTCAGGAAGAGCGCGATGCCGACGGC
This sequence comes from Streptomyces sp. NPDC046939, assembly GCF_040644575.1. Lineage (NCBI taxonomy): Bacteria > Bacillati > Actinomycetota > Actinomycetes > Kitasatosporales > Streptomycetaceae > Streptomyces > Streptomyces sp. NPDC046939. The sequence continues at coordinate 135,505 of NZ_JBEYWV010000026.1, read as the reverse complement.
GACGGGGACCGCGATCACCATGGCGATGATCGACGTGACGATCGTGCCGAAGGCGAGGACGGCGATGCCGAAGACGGGCGGGTCGGCGGTGGCGTTCCACTCGAAGGTGGTGAGGAAGTTGCCCTCGTTCTTGGTGAGGACGAGCGAGGCGCGGTAGGTGAGGAAGACCGCGATCGCGGCCATGATCACCAGGAGCAGGATGCCCGAGCCGCGCGAGAGACCGAGGAAGACCCGGTCACCGGGGCGGGTGGCGCCGCGGGCGGCGGCCTTCTGCTGCGCTGGGGTCGGACGGTCGGCGGGCGCGGGTGGCGCGGGTGATTGCGTGGCTATGTCCATCGGGTTTTCTCCGGTCTGCGAAGCCCTTGCCGCGCGTCGTGGTCGCGTACGGGGCTTCTGGCGGCGGTGCACCGGACGGTGCGGGCCACCCGTTGTCGGTGGGGTGGCCCGCACGCGGGTCAGCTCAGGCCGGCGACGGTCTCGCGGACCTTGGTGTTGATCTCCGTGGGGATCGGGGCGTAGCCCAGGTCGGAGAGGGCGGCCTGGCCCTCCTCGGAGGCCGTGTAGCCCAGGAAGGACTTGGTGGCGGCGAGGGTCTCGGGCTTGTTGCCCTTGTCGCAGACGATCTCGTACGTGACCAGGGTGATCGGGTAGGCGCCCTCGGCCTTGGTCGCGTAGTTCAGCTCAAGGGCGAGGTCCTTGCCGGAGCCGATGATCTTGGCGTCGGCGATGGCCTTGGAGGCGTTCTCCGTGGTGGCCTTGACCGGGGAGGCGGCGCCGGTGGCGATGTCGACGGTCTTCACGCCGTCCTTGGCGTAGGACAGCTCGAAGTAGGAGATGGCGCCGTCGGTCTGCTTGACCTGCTGGGCGAGGCCGGAGGAGCCCTGCGCGGACTGGCCGCCCTTGGCCTGCCACGCCTTGCCGCCCTCGTACTTCCAGTCGGCCGGGGCGGTGGCCTTCAGGTACTTGGTGAAGTTGTCCGTGGTGCCGGACTCGTCCGAGCGGTGGTACGCCTGGATCTTGGTGGAGGGCAGCTTCGCGTCGGGGTTGAGCTTCTTGATCGCCGCGTCGTCCCACTTGGTGATCTTCGAGTCGAAGATCTGGGCCAGGGTCTTGGCGTCCAGGACGAGGTTGTCGACGCCCGAGACGTTGTAGGCGACGGCGATCGGGCCGCCGACCATCGGCAGGTCGATGCCCTGGCCGGTCTTGCAGACCTTCTTGGAGGCGGTGATCTCGTCGGGCTTGAGCGCCGAGTCGGAACCGGCGAAGGCGACCTGGCCCTGGTTGAAGGCGGTGACGCCGGCGCCGGAACCGTCGGGCTTGTAGTTGATCTGCACGCCCGAGCAGGCCTGCGCGTAGGCCTGGCGCCAGGCGTCGATCGCGTTGGCCTGGGCGGAGGAGCCGATGCCCAGGAGCTGGCCCTTGGCGTCGTCGCACTTGATGTTGCCGGCCTTGGCGGAGGAGCTGGCGCCGCCGCCGGTGGTGTTGCCGGTGTCGTCGGAGCCGCACGCCGTGAGGGCCAGGGCGCCGGAGACGGCGAGAGCGCCGAGGGAGAGGGCGCGGAGCCGGTTCTTGCGCTGAAGCTTCACCTTCGGATGTTCCTTCCAGGAGCCGCCGGCCTCTTGTCGTCCGTGGCGGCGTGCGAAGTCTGCGTGGTTCTCGGGTTTCTCAGTGCACGGTGAGCGGGTCCCTTGTTGCGGGAACTCACCGTGCACGGCCGAAATTAGGCAGATCAGGTGAAGTGACCGATGGCCGTGAATGAACGGAGGGTGAACCTAAGCGGGCGGTGTGGTTAGGTCACGGAGGGATTACGTCAGGTTGACGTGGAGGGCCGTGAGTAGAGCGTCCACGAGTTTGCGGTCGCGGGGTTCCGTCAGGCGGTGGCGGGCCGCCGCCGGGGGGAGCCATATGACGCGGTCGACCTCGCGGTTCGGGGTGAAGGTGCCGGACGTGGCCTCCGCCGCCCAGTACGCGACCGTCTTGGGGCGGCCCCCGACCACGTAACGGGCGGTGGGCAGCGTGGCCCCCGGGACGCACGTGTGGCCGGTTTCCTCCCGTACCTCGCGCAGCGCGCCGTCGAGTTCGCTCTCGCCGCGCTTCAGCTTGCCCTTCGGGTGCGACCAGTCGTCGTACTTGGGCCGGTGGACGAGGCAGATCTCCAGGCCGTCGTCGAACGGGGAGCGGCGCCACAGGACGCAGCCGGCCGCGCGGATGGGGGTCGTGTCGTCGGCGCGCACGGTCATGGGGTTCCCACCGCCTCGCGGTGCCATGCCTGCCTGAACGCGGTTCTGGCCGCCTCCACCTGATGGCGCTGGTCGGCATGGAGCACACCGAGGGCGTACGCCGTGGCGGGCGCGATGCGCGGGGTGCGGGCGGCCTGCGCGGCGGCGGCCGCGGCCTCGGCGGCGTCGCGGTGGGCGTTCAGGGCGTGCGCGGCCTCGTCGTCGGCGAGGCGGGCGCCGGTCGCGGGCCCGCCGGGGACGACCTCCTGGGCGTAGCGGTGCAGCCGGAGCAGGAGGCGTACGTGGTGCCAGGGCGTGTCCGCGTCCGGGTTGTAGGGGTGCCCGGTCGGGTGGAGGGCGGCGACCGCCTCGGTGAGCCGGGACTCGGCGGCGGTCGCGAGCTTTTTCAGCTCGGTGTCGGCGCCGCGCAGCGGGACCTCGCTGGCGAGGACGGCGACGTTGTCCGCGACCGCGTGGAAGCGGGACGAGCCGAGGGCGCCGAGCGCGGTGCTGTGGGCGCGCGTCTTGGCGAGGGTCAGCTGGCGGTCGAGCAGGGCGGCGGCCTTCGCGGCGCCGAGGGTGAGGGTCTCGCGGGCCGGGGGCACCCCGGTGTCCGCCCGGGCGACCGCGTGCACGACGGGGCGCGCGGTCACGGTGGTGAGCCGGTGCAGCGCGTCGTTCAGCCGTAGCAGGCGGTCCGCGTACGCGTGCTCCTGCGCCAACGTGCCGGACAGCCACGCCAGTTCGGGCCGCAGCGCATCCGACCACTCGGCGTCCAGGAGCGGGCGGAACGTGTGCAGGGTGCCGCTGATCCGGCGGGCGGCGCGGCGCAGGGCGCGGGCCGCGCACGCCGTCTCCCCGGCCGCGCCGCTCTCGCGGTGCTGGCGCAGCGCGCGCAGGAACTCGGTCGCCTGCTCCCGCAGGTAGGAGGCGAGGGCCGAGTCCGCGGTGTCCGCGCTGTCACCGGCGATCGTGGCGGGGGCCGGGACGGAATCAAGGTGTCGCTGTGCCACGCCGGCGCCTCCGGGCGTCAATGAGCATCTCCTGTACGTTGCGCAGGGGCCGCCCCTCCGCGTCGAGCGCGTGCCGGGTCCACTCGCCGTCCGGGCCGAGGTGCCAGGAGGCGGTGGTGTCGGACATGCCCGTCTCGAGGAGCCGGCTGAGGGCCGCCCGGTGGGCCGGGTCCTCGACGCGGACCAGGGCCTCGATGCGGCGGTCGAGGTTGCGGTGCATCATGTCGGCGCTGCCGATCCACACCTCGGGCTCGCCGCCGTTGCCGAACGCGAAGACGCGGGAGTGCTCCAGGAAGCGGCCGAGGACCGAGCGGACCCGGATGTTCTCGGACAGGCCCGTGACGCCGGGGCGCACCGCGCAGATGCCGCGCACCCACACGTCGACGGGGACACCGGCCTGCGACGCGCGGTAGAGCGCGTCGATGACGGCCTCGTCGACCATCGAGTTGACCTTGATGCGGACGTACGCGGGCCGGCCCGCCCGGTGGTGCTGGACCTCCTTCTCGATCCGCGTGACCAGGCCCGTGCGCAGGGACCTGGGCGCGACGAGGAGGCGGCGGTAGGTCTCGCGGCGGGAGTAGCCGGAGAGCCGGTTGAAGAGGTCGGAGAGGTCGGCGCCGACCTCCTGGTTGGCGGTGAGCAGCCCCAGGTCCTCGTAGAGGCGGGCCGTCTTGGGGTGGTAGTTGCCGGTGCCGACGTGGGAGTAGCGGACGAGCTGGTCGCCCTCCTGGCGCACCACGAGCGACAGCTTGCAGTGCGTCTTCAGGCCGACGAGGCCGTAGACGACGTGGCAGCCCGCCTCTTCCAGCTTGCGCGCCCACTTGATGTTGGCCTGCTCGTCGAAGCGGGCCTTGATCTCCACCAGGACGAGGACCTGCTTGCCGGACTCCGCGGCGTCTATCAGCGCGTCCACGATCGGCGAGTCACCGGACGTCCGGTACAGCGTCTGCTTGATCGCGAGTACGTCCGGGTCGTTGGCGGCCTGCTCCAGGAACGCCTGTACGGAGGTGGAGAAGCTGTCGTACGGGTGGTGCAGGAGGACGTCGTGGCTGCGCAGGGCGGCGAATATGTCGGGCGCCGACGACGACTCGACCTCGGCCAGGTCGCGGTGCGTGCCCGCGACGAACTTCGGGTACTTCAGCTCGGGCCGGTCCAGGCCCGCGATCGAGAACAGGCCGGTCAGGTCGAGCGGGCCGGGCAGCGGGTAGACCTCCGCCTCACTGATCTTCAGCTCCCGCACGAGCAGGCTCAGCACCTCGGAGTCGATGGTCTCCTCGACCTCCAGGCGCACCGGAGGGCCGAAGCGGCGCCGCATCAGCTCCTTCTCCAGGGCCTGGAGCAGGTTCTCGGTGTCGTCCTCCTCCACCTCCAGGTCCTCGTTGCGGGTGAGGCGGAACATGTGGTGCTCCTCGACGGTCATGCCGGGGAACAGCTCCGCCAGGTGGCGCGGGGCGGCGATGACGTCCTCGATGGGGACGTAGCGCTGCGGGGACGCCTCCAGGAAGCGGGAGAGCAGCGGCGGGACCTTGACGCGGGCGAAGTGGCGGTGGCCCGAGACGGGGTTCGACACCACGACCGCGAGATTGAGGGAGAGCCCCGAGATGTACGGGAAGGGGTGCGCCGGGTCGACCGCCAAGGGGGTCAGGACCGGGAAGATCTGCTGCATGAACAGGGTGTAGAGGCGGGCCTGTTCCTTTTCGGTCAGCTCGTTCCAGCGCACGACGTGGATGCCCTCGTCGGCCAGGGCCGGGGCGACCTCGTCCTGGTAGCAGGCGGCGTGCCGCGCCATCAGCTCGCGCGAGCGGTTCCAGATCAGCTCCAGGACCTCGCGGGGCTGGAGCCCGGAGGCGGAGCGGGTGGCGACGCCGGTCGCGATGCGGCGCTTGAGCCCCGCCACCCGGACCATGAAGAACTCGTCGAGGTTCGAGGCGAAGATCGCCAGGAAGTTGGCGCGCTCCAACAGCGGGGTGTTCGGGTCCTCGGCGAGTTCGAGGACCCGCTCGTTGAACGCCAGCCAGCTGCGCTCGCGGTCCAGGAAGCGGCCCTGCGGCAGCTCGGCGCCGTTCTCGTCCTGACCGGCGTACTCGTCCTCGTAGTCGTCCGGGTCCGCGTCGATGTCGGCGACGATTCCGGCCAGCTTGGCGGCCGCGCGGTCGTGGTCCGCGCCCGCCACCGGCTGGGGGCGGTGCGCGGCGAGCGAGCCCACGGACGGCTGCGACGGCGCGGCGGTGGTCGGGTCCTGTGCGGCGTTGGACTGGCTCGACTGGCTCATGGCCCCATTCTTCCGCCTCGGGCCCTCCTCGGGCGCGATGTGGAGGCGGCCCAGCGGGGTGGGGCCCGGGGTCTGCGCGGGTTCGGGGGCGGGGCGCTGCATTCCGTGAGCGTGTCAAGGCGTTCTGAATCGCCGGTTACGGTGACATGACGTCCCGGGGGCGGGCACGGCGCGGCCCAGTTTTTGTTCGGGTCGGGATGCAGCGCCGTGGGGGTTGAGCGTTGTTCTCCGGGTGCCGGCCGATGGGTGGTTGCTCGCGCCGTTCCCCGCGCCCCTTACGGGGCGCACGTCATGCGGCGACTCTTCTCTTCAGGATGCGGTAGGTGAGGGCCGTGGCCAGGGCGGCCAGGGCCAGGAGCAGGGCCGTCTCGATGAGTTGCAGCGGCCAGAAGTGGGCGGGCGGGTGGCCCTCCGTGTAGTAGCCGGTGATGTCGTGCTCGGTGAGGCAGGCGCGGTCGTCGACGCACAGGGGGTCGGCGATGTGGGCGCCGGAGCCGGTGAGCGCGCCCTCGTCGACGACCTCGCCGGTGAAGCCGGGGTAGCCCTGCGCGACGGAGCCGGACCGCGTCACGGTCGGCCACAGGTATGGGCGGGCCAGGCCGGCGCACAGGGACAACAGGAGCAGGAGCACGCCGGAGAAGACCGCGGCGGCGCCCGCCCTGCGCTGGAGCACGGCGCCGAGCGCACCGCAGGCGAGGCCCAGGAGAGGCAGCGCGACGACCGTCGTCCCGAGCAGCTCGAAGGAGCCGCCGGTCCACCACTGGTTGTCGCTGAGGGCGGGGGCCGCCGCGGCGACGGCCCGGCGCAGCGCGAGCAGCAGGCCGGTGCCGGCGGTGAGGAACAGCGCGGGCACGGCCAGCTTGGTGGTGAGCCAGCGGGCCGGGGTGACGGACTGCGTCCAGACGAGCTGGGCCGTGCCCCGCTCCAGCTCGCGCCCGAGGAGGACACCGCCCGTGAAGACGGCGACCAGCAGGGGGAGGTAGCTCAGCGACGCGTCGACGGCGGCCAGCGCGGTCCTGTACGTGTCGGCGGTCTGCCCGCCCGGGACGCACGCGGTGACGCGGTCCGCCTTGCAGTGCCCGTTGTACGAGAGTCCGCTCGTGCCCGGCCCCCACAGCCACAGCAGCACGCCCGCCGCCACCACCACGTAACCGGCCCACAGCCACAGGGCGACCTGGTGCAGTCGCAGGACGGTCCAGGTCAGGCCCCGGGGCCTGGGAAGCGCGAGGCTCATGCGGCGGTCTCCTTCGGCTGGGTGCGGCGCAGGACGAGGAACGCGGCCGCGACGGCGAGCACGGTGAGGCCGAGCAGGAGGCCGGTCTCGGTGAGCTGGCGGGGCCAGTAGTCGGGGGAGGGCAGGTAGTGGCGGGTGAAGCCGGTGACATGGTGCCGGGCGAGGCACTTCAGGTCCTCGTAGCAGCCGGGGTCGCTGATCTCCGTGCCGCCGGAGGTGAGCGCCTTGCTGTGGACGGGCAGCTCGGGCTGCTGGTACCGGCCCTGGAACGGCCAGGAGTTGCCCCGCAGGGCGCCGACCAGGTACTGGCCGATCCCGGCGAGGGCGAGCGCGGGCAGCGTACGGCGGACCAGCAGGCCGACGAGGACGCCGAACGCGAGGCCGAACAGGGCGTCGGCGACCGTGGCCGGGCCGATCGAGAAGGCGAAGTCGCGCGGGCCGATCCCGGCGACGAGGAGGTGGCCGCGCGCGTCCCACACCCCTCGGTACAGGACGACGACCAGGGCGGTGCCGACCGTGACGAGCAGCGCGGGCACGGCCAGCTTCGTGGCGAGCCAGCGGGCCGGGGAGACGGACTGCGTCCAGGCGAACCGGGCGGTGCCCGACTCCAGCTCCCGGGCGATCAGCGGGCCCGCGGCGAACACGGCGACGGCGACCGCCGCGATCCGGGTCAGCGACAACGGGTTGTAGAAGACGGCGTCGAAGGAGCCGAGGAGGGGGAGGGAGGAGGACTGGCCGCGAAAGGCGTTGCCCTGCGATCCGCTGTAGCCGAAGGAGTCGAACGCCTTCTGCGCGTCCGACGACCCCGGCCCCCACAGCCAGAGCAGCAGGCCGAGCGTGATCGCGACATAGCCGAGCCACATCCACAGGGCCGTGCGGTGCAGGCGCAGCACCGTGCGGACCAGGCCGCCGGCGCCGGGCAGGGCGCTCCGGGGCTTCCCGGCCCCGGTGCCGGGGCGCTCGATGGTCGACGTGCTCATGCGGACACCGCCGATCCGGTCGTCGTACGGCCCGTGCGGGCGGTGGTGCCCGGCGTGAGCAGCGCCGGGGCGTCGGGCGCCCGGAGGTGGGCCAGGAGCAGCTCCTCGAGCGAGGGCTCCCGCACCTGCCAGGTGTCGTCGAGCGGGCCGTCGCGGCGGATCAGGGCCGTGACGCCGCGCCCCGACGCGCGGGACTCGACGACCGTGTGCCGGGACAGGTCGCCGCGCCCGGTGACCAGGCTGTGCGCGGCCGTCAGGTCGTCGATGCCGCCGCCGAGCCGGATCCGACCGCCGCCCAGGAGCAGCAGGTGGTCGCAGGCGTCGGCCAGCTCGGCGACGATGTGCGAGGACATGAGCACGGTGGTGCCGTGCTCGGCGGCGTCCGCCATGAGCGTGCCCATCAGCTCGTGCCGGGCGAGCGGGTCCAGATCGGCCATCGGCTCGTCCAGGAGCATCAGCTCGGGCCGCTTGCCGAGCGCCAGGGCGAGCGCGACGCGGGTGCGCTGGCCGCCGGAGAGCGAGCGGACGCGGGCCCGGGGGTCGAGGTCGCCCTGTTCGACGACTCTCGCCGCGTAGGCCGCGTCCCAGCGGCCCGGGTTAAGCTCGGCGCCCATGCGCAGGGTGTCCGCGACGGAGAGCTGGGGGTACAGGGGCTTGTCCTGGGAGAGATAGGCCACCTTGGGGCGGGCGGCGCCGGGGACGCCGCCGAGCACCTCGATCCGGCCGGCGCTCTGCCGCAGCAGGCCCGCGGCGATCGAGAGGAGCGTGGACTTGCCCGCCCCGTTCGGTCCGACGAGCGCGCTGATCCGGCCCGTCGGCAGCCGGAACGAGCAGTCGTCGAGGGCGGCCGTGCCGTGCCGCCCGTACCGCTTGACGAGGCCGGTCGCCTCGATGGCCGTGCTCATGGGGTCCCCTTGGTGGTGCTGGTGGTGCTGAAGTGTGCTTCCAACGCGCTGCCGAACAGGGCGGCCACGTCCTCGCGGTCGAGCCCCGCCTCCCGCGCCCGTCTCGCCCAGTCGTCGAGCTCCGCCCGCAGCGGTGAGTCGGCGGGCGCGGACCCGAGGGACCTGCGCACGAAGGTGCCCAGGCCCCGGCGCGCCTCGACCAGCCCCGAACGCTCCAGCTCGCGGTAGGCCTTGAGCACGGTGTTCGGGTTGATGGCCGTCGCCTCCACCACCTCACGGGCGGTGGGCAGCTTGTCGCCGGGTTCGAGCAGGCCGAGGCGCAGGGCCTGCTCGGTCTGGTGGACGATCTGCAGGTAGGTGGCGACGCCGCTGTGGCGGTCGATCCGGAACTCGATCGCGTGCTCGCGCTCGGCCACAGGCGTACCCCCTTTCACTAATCAAGTAGTGAAAGGGTGATGCAAGAGAGGGGGTGGCGTCAAGCGACGCCACCCCCACGGGACAAAGGTGCTGGTCAGGACTCCGTGCGGTACATCAGGTCCGTCTCGTACGTGCTGAACCCGAGCCGCTCGTACACGCTCACCGCCGCCTTGTTGTCGGCGTCGACGTAGAGCATCGCGGTCGGAAGCCCGGCCGCGGCCAGGTGGCGCAGGCCCGTCGTGGTCAGCGCCTTGCCGAGCCCGCCACCCTGCTGCCCCGGGGCGACACCCACCACGTACACCTCGCCGAGCCGCTCCTCGGCGTGCACCTTCGTCCAGTGGAAGCCGACCAGCTCGTCGCCCCGGAACGCGAGGAAGAAGCCCGCCGGGTCGAACCACGGCTCCGCCTTGCGGTCGTCGAGGTCGCGCTGGGTGAGGGAGCCCTGCTCGGGGTGGTGTGCGAAGGCTGCCGCGTTCACCGCCAGCCAGGCCGCGTCGTCCTGCCCCGGCACGAACGTGCGCACGCGGACGCCCGGGGGCAGCACGGGGTCGGGCAGGTCCAGGCCGGTCAGGGGTCGGCGCATCTGCCGCAGCTCGCGGAAGAGGGACAGGCCGAGCACCTGCGCGAGGTGGCGCGCCGCGCCGTGCCCGCCGTGCGCCCACACCCGCAGCCGCTTCCCGGAGGCGGCGAGGAGCGCGGCGCCGAGCGCCCGGCCGTGGCCGCGCCCGCGGAAGCCGGGGTGCACGACCAGCTCGGCGGCCGGCGCCTCGACCGGGTCGGTGTCCTCCAGCTGCGCGTACCCGAGCAGCTCCCCGCCGACGGTGAGCAGGAAGTGGTGCACGCCCTCGCGCTCGCCGCCGCGCAGTTGCAGCCGTCCCTGCTCCGAGACGGCCTGCTGACCGTCGGCGCGGGCGGCGTCGGTCAGCAGCGCGAGCACGGTGGCGGCCTGCGCGTCGGTCAGGGCGGAAAGGGTCTCGATCTGGCGTCCTGGGCGGACCGGATCGCTGGCGGAGGCGGGGTCGGTGGTCATGGGGACGAGGGTACGGCGGAGCCGTGGCCAGGTGGCGGCAACCAGCTCGTAACCAGCGGACCCCTGTTGCGCTACGCGCGTTGACCCTAGGCTTCCCGCTGTCACGCGAGCAGCAGCACTCTTCCGCCCCTGGGGGACGTATGCCCATATTCAGACCAGTTTCCGGAGCGGGGCCCCGCCCGGTCCGCCGTCGCGTCAAGGCGACGCTCGGCGCCGTCGCCACCCTCGCCACGGCGGGCGCGCTGATCGCCGCGCTGCCGGCGAGCGCGGCCCACGACAAGCACGGCGGCCACGGCACGTACGACCGAGGCCGCTACCAGGACGTCCAGCTCCTGTCCTTCAACGACTTCCACGGCAACCTGGAGCCGCCGGCCGGATCGTCGGGCCAGGTCACCGAGAAGCAGGCCGACGGCACGACGAAGCAGGTCGACGCGGGCGGCGTCGAGTACCTGGCCACCTCCCTGCGCACGGCCCGCAAGGGACACCCGTACAGCGTCACGGCCGCCGCCGGTGACCTGATCGGCGCGAGCCCGCTCCTGTCCGGCCTCTTCCACGACGAGCCGACCGTCGAGGCGATGAACAAGCTCGACCTGGACGTCACCGGTGTCGGCAACCACGAGTTCGACGAGGGCGCCACCGAGCTGGCCCGCATCCAGAACGGCGGCTGCCACCCCAAGGACGGCTGCTTCGAGAAGGGCCACACCTTCGAGGGCGCGGACTACCCCTACCTCGCGGCGAACGTCACGGACGAGAAGACCGGCAAGCCGATCCTCAAGCCGTACTGGGTGTGGAAGCACAAGGGCGTGAAGGTCGGCTTCATCGGCGTCACGCTGGAGGGCACGCCGAACATCGTGTCGGCGGAGGGCGTCAAGGGCCTGAAGTTCCACGACGAGATCGAGACCGTCAACAAGTACGCGAAGATCCTCGACAAGCAGGGCGTGAAGTCGATCGTCGCCCTCATCCACGAGGGCGGGGTGCCCGCGTCGTCCTCGTACAACTACGACTGCGACGCGTCCGGCGCGGGCTCCGGCGTCTCCGGCCCGATCGTCGACATCGCCAAGGGCATCACGCCGAAGGTCGACGCGCTCGTCACCGGCCACACGCACAACGCGTACGTGTGCACGATCCCGGACCCGGCGGGCAACCCGCGCCTGGTCACCTCGGCGTCCTCCTACGGCAAGCTCTACACGGACACCGCGCTCACGTACGACCGCCGCACCAAGGACATCGTGCGGACCTCCGTGAGGTCGGCGACGTCGGCCAACCACGTCGTGACCCGCACCCAGCCCAAGGCGCCGGACATGACCGCGTTGATCGGCCGCTGGAACAAGCTCGCCGCGCCCGTCGCGAACCAGGCCGTCGGCTACATCTCCGGCGACATCCCCGGCCGTGGCGCCGGTACGCCCGAGGAGCCGCTCGGCGACCTCATCGCGGACGCGCAGCTCGCCCACGCCAAGACCCTCGACCCCAAGGCGTCCCTCGCCCTGATGAACCCGGGCGGCGTCCGCTCCGACCTCGTCTACAAGGCGAGCGGCGGCGAGGGCGACGGCGTGGTGACGTACGGCGAGGCGTTCACGGTCCAGCCGTTCAGCAACACGGTCAACCTCGCCGACCTCACCGGCGCGCAGCTCATCACGGCGCTCCAGCAGCAGGTCAGCGGCTCGAACGCGGCCTCGCCGAAGATCCTCCAGCCGTCGGCCGGGCTCACGTACACCCTCGACATGACCAAGTCGGGCGCCGCCCGCGTGGTCACCGACTCGATCAGGCTGAACGGCGCGGCGATCGACCCCGCCGCCACCTACCGCGTCGCGATGAACTCCTTCCTCGCGGGCGGCGGCGACGGCTTCGCGGCGCTCGGCCAGGGCAAGAACCCGCTGGTCGGCGCGGACGATCTGAAGGCGTTCAACGACTACCTGACCGCCAACTCCTCGGCCGCGAACCCGATCGCGCCGCCGAAGGCGGACCGGATCACCATCATCAAGTAGCGGACTCGGGGATCTCCGGCGGCGGCGTGGGCGCGCCCGGCAACCGCATCGTGGCGACCGTCCCGCCGCCGTCGGCCGCCGCCAGCGCGACCTCGCCGCCGCTCGCCTCCACGGTCCGCGCCACGATCGACAGACCGAGCCCGGACCCCGGCAGCGCGCGGGCGGTCGGGGAGCGCCAGAACCGGTCGAAGACGTACGGCAGCTCATCGGCGGGGATGCCGGGCCCGTGGTCCCGCACGGTGAGCGTCCCACGCATCAGCCGCACCTCGACCGTGCCCTTCTCCGGGCTGAACTTCACCGCGTTGTCCAGCAGGTTCACGATCGCCCGCTCGAGCGCCGCCGGTTCCGCCCGGACGTACCAGGGGGCCAGCTCGGCGTCGATGGTCAGCTCGGGGCCGCGCAGGCGGGCGCGTTCCACGGCGCTGCGGACGGTCTCGTGCAGGGAGACGACCTTCACGGGGCCGTCGCCCGCGCCCAGCCCCGTCCGCGACAGCTCCTGCAAGTCCCCGATCAGCGCGGCCAGCTCCGTCATCTGCGCCTTCAACGACGCCATCAGCGCTCTGCGGTCGTCCGGGGGGATGGCGCGGCCCGTGTCCTCGCTGCGGGTGAGCAGTTCGATGTTGGTCCGCATCGAGGTCAGGGGCGTGCGCAGTTCGTGACCCGCGTCGGCGATGAGCTGCCGCTGCAGTTCGCGGGAGGAGGCGAGGGAGGCGGTCATCGAGTTGAACGACGCGGACAGCCGGGCGATCTCGTCGTTCCCGTCCACCGGGATGCGGACGGTCAGGTCCTCGGTCCTCGCCACGTGCTCCACGGCGTCGGTGAGCTTGTCCACGGGCCGCAACCCGGCCCGCGCGATCCACAACCCGGCAGCGGTCGCCCCGAGCACCCCGATCCCACCGACCAGGAGGAGGACCCAGGCCAGGGTGGTGAGGGGTTTGGTCACTTCGTGCAGCGGGCTTGCGACGGACAGGGCCAGACGTTCGCCGTCCTGGTCGAACGCCGACAGCGTCACGACGCGCATGTCGGTGCCGTCGGAGGCGGTGGTGGTGTGGGTGCTGGTGGACTGCGTGCCGCGTGCGACCCGCAGGTCGGAGGCTTGCACGGGGATCGAGGCGTCCCCGGGCGATGTGCAGACCTGCCCGTTCGGATAGACGATCTGGACCGTGGGGCCCGGGAAGCCGGGCTGGGCCGGTGACTGAGAGACGCCGCAGTTGCTGACGATGTAGGCCGTCTGGGACCGACCCAGCGAATGCGCCTCATTGGCCAGATTGTTGTCGATCTGGCCGTACAACTGGCCCCGGGTCAGGAACCAGCACGTCACCGCCACCGCCGCAACCGCCGCAGCCACCGCCACCGCCACCAGCAGCGCGAGCCGCGACCGCAACGGCAACCCCCGCACCCTGCGGAGCACCCCGCTCATTCGGCCCCGCCGGACCGCAACACGTACCCCACACCCCGCACCGTGTGGACGAGCCGCGGCTCACCCCCGGCCTCGGTCTTGCGCCGCAGGTACATCACGTACACGTCGAGCGAGTTGGACGACGGCTCGAAGTCGAAGCCCCACACGGCCTTGAGGATCTGCTCCCGCGTGAGGACCTGCCGAGGATGGGCCAGGAACATCTCAAGGAGCGTGAACTCGGTGCGGGTCAGCTCGACGGTCCGCGAACCCCGCGTGACCTCCCGGGTCGCCAGATCCATGCGCAGGTCGGCGAAGGAGAGAACGTCCGAGTCGTCGACACCCCCGACCGCGGCGGCCGCGTACCCGCTGCGCCGCAGCAGCGCCCGCACCCGCGCGAACAGTTCGTCGAGTTCGAACGGTTTGACCAGGTAGTCGTCGGCGCCCGCGTCGAGGCCGGTGACCCGGTCGCCGACGGTGTCGCGGGCGGTGAGCATGAGGATCGGGGTGGTGGACCCGGTGGCGCGCAGGCGGCGCGCGGCGGTGAGGCCGTCCATGCGCGGCATCTGGATGTCGAGGACGACGAGGTCGGGCCGTTGGGTGGCGGCCTTCTCCAGCGCGTCGGCGCCGTCGACGGCGACCTCGGTGGCGTAGCCCTCGAAGGCGAGGGAGCGTTGGAGCGCCTCCCGCACCGCGGGCTCGTCGTCGACGATGAGGATGCGGTGCGGGTCGCGGTCGCCTTCGGCGGGGCTCATGGGCTGCGCTTCCTTCGAGGGTGGGTGCGGACGGGACCGTCTCTCAGCCTCGCACGGCGGCGCGGCGGCCGCGTACGGTGCGGCGCGTCGCCTGCCGGGCGGGGCCTTCCGCGCGGGGCGGTCAGTTGTCGGCGCCTCCGGCGCGCAGCGTGGCGAGGTCGGCCTTGACGGTGTTGATCGGGATGGCGAAGCCGAGGCCCACGCTGCCCGCGCCGGAGGAGTCCCCCGACGCGCCGGAGGAGTCGGAACTGGCGGAGTACATGGCCGAGTTGATGCCGATGACATTGCCGTTCATGTCGATGAGGGCGCCGCCGGAGTTGCCGGGGTTGAGGGACGCGTCGGTCTGGAGCGCCTTGTACGTGGTCGTGGAGGAGCCGGTGTCGCCGTTGAACTCGCGCCCGCCGAACTCGAACGGCCACTGCCCGCTGCCGCCACCCTGCTGTTGCTGCTGGCCCTCGTCGGTGGGGACGGTGACGTCCCGGTCGAGCGCGGAGACGATGCCGCTGGTGACGGTGCCGGTCAGGCCCTCGGGGGAGCCGATGGCGACGACCTGGTCGCCGACCTTGACGCCGGAGGAGTCACCGAGCGTGGCGGCCTTCAGACCGGAGGCGTTCTTCAGCTTGATGAGCGCCAGGTCCTTCTTGCTGTCGGTGCCGACGACCTCGGCGGTGTACGACTTCCCGTCGCTCGTCCGCACCTTGATGGCGGAGGCGCCGGAGATGACGTGGTTGTTGGTGAGGACCTCGCCGCCGCTGGTGAGGACGACCCCCGAACCGGTGGAGGAGCCCGACGAGAGCGAGGCGTTGACCTCGACGATCGACGGGCTGACCGCCGAGGCGACCCCGGAGACGGTGCCCTTCTGGCTGCTCGGCACGACGGTGGTGCTGGTCGAACTGGACGCCGTGGTGTCCGTGCCGCTCAGCTCCTGGAAGGCGTACGCGGTGCCGCCGCCGACCGCGGCCGCCGCGACGGCCACGGCGGCGAGCAGCCCGACCGGTCCGCGCAGCCGCCTGCGCTTCTTCGGAGCGGGGGCCGGGACCTGCCGCGTCTCGGGCCCGTACGTCGCGAACTGAGCGGTCTGCCCCGGCTCGTACGACGGCGGGGGAGGGTAGGCGCTCCCCGAGTACGGGGACTGCTGCGGGGCGGTGCTGTCCTGCTGGTACTCGCCGCTGTGGCGGAAGCTCTCGGTCATGGGACCAGCGTGTGCCCCGTACATGAGAGCCGCCTGAGTGCGCCCTGAGAGTCCCGGCAGAAGCCTGTTTGCCCGAAATAAAGACGGGCCCGTCGGGCTATGCGCAGCCGCAGGACTGGCGTACGACGAGCCGGGACGGGAACAGCTTCAGGCGTTCGCGGCGCGAGCCCGCGACGCGCAGCGAGTCGTCGAGGACCAGGTCCACGGCGGCGCGCGCCATCGCCGAGCGGTCCGAGGCGACCGTGGTCAGCGGCGGGTCGGTGAGCCCCGCCTCCTTCACGTCGTCGAACCCGGCGACGGCCAGCTCGCCCGGCACGTCGATGCGCAGCTCGCGCGCGGCCCGCAGCACTCCGATGGCCTGGTCGTCGGTGGAGCAGAAGATGGCGGGCGGCCGGTCGGGCCCGGCGAGCAGACCGAGCGCCACCTGGTACGCGTCGTACCGGTTGTACGGGGCCTCGAACAGCCGGCCCTCCGTGGGGATGCCCGCCTCCTGCATCGCGCGGCGCCAGCCCTCCACGTGGTCGGAGACCGGGTCGCCGACGGACGGGGTCTCCGCGGTGCCGCCGAGGCACGCCACGTACGCGTTCCCGTGCTCCAGGAGGTGGCGGGTGGCGAGCTGGGCGCCGCCCACGTCATCGGTGACGACGGCGACGTCGTCGATCGACTCGGGCCGCTCGTGCAGCAGTACCACGCGCGCGTCCCACGCCTCTATCTCGGCGGCGGCCAGATCGTTGAAGCCGTGGCTGACGAGGATCAGCCCCGACACCCGCATGCCGAGGAACGCGCGCAGATAGTGGACCTCGCGGTCGCCCACGTAGTCGGAGTTGCCGACGAGGACCATCTTCCCGCGCTCGGACGCCGCCTGTTCCACGGCGTGCGCCATCTCCGCGAAGAACGGCTGGCGCGCGTCCGGCACGATCATGCCTATGAGGTCGGTCCGCCGCGACGCCATGGCCTGGGCGACCCGGTCGGGGCGGTACCCCAGCTCCTTGATCGCGGCGAGCACCCGCTCCCGCGTGGCCGGGGCGACCGGCCGGGGTCCGTTGTTGATCACGTAGGACACGACAGCGGTCGAAGTACCCGCCAGTCGCGCCACGTCGTCCCGAGTCACCTTGGCCACGCGCGGAGTCTACGCGGATGGACCCCGCCGTGGGCAGGGCGTGCGCCCCCTTCTCACGCCTCGGCGGAAACGCCGGCCGACGCGCTCTTGCGCGTGCCCTTCCCCGCCTTGTCGCCGACGCCCGCCGCAGCCCTCTCCCCGGCCTTCTCCTCAGCCTTCCCCTCGGCCTTCTTCTCCGGTTTCTCCGGGGTGACGAAGCGGTAGCCGACGTTGCGCACGGTGCCGATCAGCGACTCGTGCTCGGGGCCGAGCTTGGCGCGCAGGCGCCGTACGTGCACGTCGACGGTGCGGGTGCCGCCGAAGTAGTCGTAGCCCCACACCTCCTGGAGCAACTGCGCGCGCGTGAAGACCCGGCCGGGGTGCTGCGCCAGGTACTTCAGGAGCTCGAACTCCTTGAAGGTCAGATCCAGGACGCGGCCCTTGAGCTTCGCGCTGTACGTCGCCTCGTCCACGGAGAGGTCGCCGTTGCGGATCTCCATGGGGGAGTCGTCGGCGACGATCTGCTGGCGGCCCATCGCGAGCCGCAGCCGCGCCTCGACCTCGGCGGGGCCCGCCGTGTCCAGGAGCACGTCGTCGATGCCCCAGTCGGCGGTGACGGCGGCGAGGCCGCCCTCCGTCACGACGAGGACCAGCGGACAGCCCGGGCCCGTGGAGCGCAGGAGCTGACAGAGGCTGCGGACCTGCGGGAGGTCGCGGCGGCCGTCGATGAGGATGACGTCGGCACCCGGGGTGTCGACCAGTGCGGGGCCCTCGGCGGGGGCGACCCGCACGGAGTGCAGCAGCAGGCCGAGCGCGGGGAGCACCTCCGTCGACGGCTGGAGGGCGTTGGTGAGGAGCAGCAGAGAGCTCATCGCGCCCCACCTACCCGGGTCGTCATACGTTCGTGCACGGTTCGCTGGCCCATAACGTCTGGTTCCTCCTCGGTCCCTGCGAGGACGTTGCGGCACTGCTTCGTGGTACTTCTTCGCGGTACTTCGTGGTGGTGCTTGCCTGTGCTCCTGAAAGCACAAAAGGACCCGGGGGCTGCGTTGCCCGAGTCCTCTCCACAGCACAATAGCCCACATGACTTGGGGTCCGGCAGATGAAGAGAGCGGATCTTCCGTGCGACCGATCACTGAACGGACACGGCGCGTAATGCTGCGGACACCTGACGGGGTCGCCATCGACGCGGCGTACGAGCCCGGTCCGGCGCCCGGCGAGGACCCCGTGATCGTGCTCGCGCACGGCTTCACGGGCGATCTGGAACGGCCGCACGTCCGGCGCGCCGCGGCGGTGTTCGCCCAGCGTGCGGCCGTGATCACGTTCTCGTTCCGGGGTCACGGCCGCTCGGGCGGACGCTCGACCGTGGGCGACCGGGAGGTCCTCGACCTGGCCGCGGTCGTGGAGTGGGCACGCTCGCTCGGCCACGCGCGCGTGGTGACGGTCGGCTTCTCGATGGGCGGTTCCGTCGTTCTGCGGCACGCCGCGTCGCACAGGGGGCGCACAGAAGCGCGCACGGACGCGGTCGTCGCGGTCAGCGCCCCCGCCCGCTGGTTCTACCGGGGGACGGCCCCGATGCGGCGGCTGCACTGGGTGGTGACCCGGCCCACGGGCCGCGTGGTCGGCAGGCTCGGCCTGCGCACCCGTATCCACCCCTACGACTGGGACCCCGTCCCCCTCTCCCCGGTCGAGTCGGTGCCGCTGATCGCGCCGACGCCGCTGCTCGTCGTGCACGGCGACCGCGACCCGTACTTCCCCGTCGACCACCCCCGGATGCTCGCCGAGGCGGCCGGGGGCGGCGCCGAGCTCTGGCTGGAACCCGGCATGGGCCACGCCGAGCACGCGGCGAGCGACGCCCTGCTCGACCGGATCGGCGCGTGGGCCGTCGCCGCGGGTGCCGCACAATAGGACGCCGACCGCAACGAGGAGAGGAGCCGCCCCCATGGCTCAGGGCACGATCCGCTACTGGGCGGCGGCCAAAGCGGCCGCCGGCGTCGCCGAGGAACCGTACGACGCGGAGACCCTGGCCGCGGCCCTGGACGCGGCCCGCGCGCGGCACCCCGGCGATCTCGTACGGGTCCTGCGGCGCTCCTCGTTCCTGATCGACGGGGATCCCGTGGGGACCCGCGAGCATGAGACGGTACGGCTGGCCGAGGGCGGCACGGTCGAGGTGCTCCCGCCGTTCGCAGGAGGGTGACACCCGATGACCAACGATCAGCAGTACCCGCAGCCGGGCTACGAGGACGAGGGCCCCCAAACCCAACAATGGCAAGCCCAGACATGGGACACCCAACTACAGCCCCCGGTCCGGCCCCAGCCCCCTCAACAGCATGTGCCGCAGCAGCAGCCTTATGGGGAGCAGGGGGCTCAGGGGGGCCGGCAGGCTTACGGGGGGCAGGAGTCTCGCGGAGGCCAGCAGGTGTACGGGGAGCAGCAGTCGTACGGGGGGCGACAGGCTCGCGGGGGCCAGCAGGCGTACGGAGGCCAGCAGGCTGGCGGGGGTCAGCAGGCGTACGGGGGGCGGCAGGTTCGCGGGGGCCAGCAGGCGTACGGAAGCCAGCAGGCTGGCGGGGGTCGGCAGGCGTACGGGGATGGGCAGGCATACGGAGGCCAGCAGCCTCACGGGAGCCCGCAGCCCTACGCAGGCCAGCAGCCGTACGGGGATGAGCAGGGCCAGCAGTCTTACGCGGGCCAGCAGGCTCGCGGAGTTCAGCAGCCGCGCGGCGGCCAGCGGCCCTACGACGGCCAGCAATCACACGGTGGCCCGCAACCCCATGCGGCTCAGCAGTCCTACGGGGTTCAGCAGTCTGGCGCCGGCCAACAGCCATATGGGGACCCGCAGTCTCACGGAGGCGCGCAGCCGCAGGGCGGGCAGCAGTCGTACGGGGGCCAGCAGCCCTCCGACGGGCAGCAGTCCTACGGGGCTCAGCAGTCTCACGGCGGGCCGCAGTCCGACAGCGGCCAGCGGCCCTCCGGCGGGCAGCAATCTCGTGGCGGTCAGCAGCCCTACGGGGCTCAGCCGTCGCATGGTGGGCCGCAGCCCCAGGGCGGGCAGCAGTCCTACGGGGGCCAACAGTCCCACGGCGGGCAGCAGCCCCACAGTCCGCAACCCTCCGGCGGACAGCAATCTGGCGGCGGTCAGCAGCCCTACGGGACTCAGCCGTCGCACGGTGGGCCGCAGCCCCAGGGTGGGCAGCGGACTTACGGGGACCAGCAGCCTTCCGGCGGGCAGCAGTCTCGTGGCGCTCAGCAGTCGTACGGGGGCCAGCAGTCCCCCGGCGGGCAGCAGTCTTACGGAGGCGCGCAGGTCCAGGGCGTGCTGCCGTCTTACGGGGGCCAGCAGCCCCACAGCGCTCAGCAGTCCCACGGGGGCCAAGAGGTGTACGGGGCCCCGCAGGATCACGGGGGCCCGTCGTCCTACGGCGGCCAGCCGTCTGGCGGGGGGCAGCAGTCCTACGAGGCGCAGTCGTCTCGCGGCGGGCAGCAGTCCCACGGGGAGCAGCAGGTGTTCGGGGAGCAGCAGGCGGAGTGGGGTGGGGATGGGGTGGCCGGCGGTTCTTCTGAGGGGGCCGGTGAGCCGGGGTATGGGCCGGCCACTGTCACCGGTAATGCCCGTGTCACCGACGCTCAGCGCGCCCGCGCCGAGGGGCGGTCGCCGATCATCGAGCCCGGTATACAGCCCGCCGCGCTGACGGCCGCGCTCGGCGTGCTCCTCGCGGGCGGCGCCCTCATCGGCTCGTACGGGCTGCTCGTGCCGTTGCTGCTGCTCCAGGCGGTCACGGCCGCAGGTTGGTTCCGGCTCAACGGCATGTGGCCCGCCCGCCAGGGCATCGCCCTCGCCTTCCTCGGCGGGGTCGTCGCCGACGTCGCCCTGCTCGCGGCCGGGCGGGAGCACGGGCCCGCCGCGATCCTCGGCACCCTCGGGGTCTGGGTGCTGCTCACCCTCGTCCTCCAGCTCCGTTCGCACGCGTCGCCGGACGAGCGCATGTACGGGCTGATGGCGACCGTCACCTCGGCGGCGCTGGCCATCATCGCCACGGGGTTCCTCGCGGCGGAGCCGGACGCGGTCGTCGTCGGGGCGGCCGCCGTGGCCGTCGCGATGGTGGCCCGCGCGCTGCCGTTGTCGACGCCCGCGTCCGTGGTGGTCGCGCTGCTCGCGGCCGCCGGGGCGGGGATCGCCGCCGGCGGTGTGACGGACCTGGGCACGGGCGGGGCCCTGCTGGGGCTCGGCGCGGGTGTCTGCGCGCTGATCGGCCACCGGGTCGCCTCGTACGACTACCCGTCCCGTTTCGTCCACATGACGGCGGGCGTGGCGCTCCCCTTGGCCGCGGCGTCCCCGGCCATCTACCTGCTGGGCCGCGCGTTGATCTGACCGTCCCCCCCCGCGTCCCCGTCGGAGCTGCGGCGAAGCCGCCTGCTCCAGGGGCGCGGGGAACCGCGCGCTCAGCCACGACGAACCCCGCGTCCGCAGACCCCGCGGTGATCGACAACTCCGCTACAACCCCGCCCGGTCCCGCCGGAGGCCCCCGCGGCAACGTACCCTCGGCCCCGAGATCCACCCCGGCCGGGGAAGACCAGGCGCCGGGTACGTACACACGGCAAATGGGGGGACCCCGATGCGCGCACTGCGAATACTGTTGATCTTCGTCGTCATCGTGGGCGGCCTCTTCGTGATCGCCGACCGCGTCGCGGTGAACTTCGCCGAGGACAAGGCCGCCGACAGGATCCGCACGAGCGAGGGCCTGGCCGACACCCCTGATGTGAGCATCAAGGGCTTCCCGTTCCTCACGCAGGTGGTGGGCGGCACCTTGGACGACGTGGAGATCGGCATCAAGGACTACGACGCGAAGAGCGGCAGCGGCAGCATCCGCATCGCGGACCTGGACGCCGAGATGCACGGCGTGGAGTTCGACAGCAGCTACAGCTCGGCGACGGCCGACACGGCGACGGGCACCGCCCGGATCTCCTACGACGAGCTCCTGAAGGCCGTGAAGAAGGGGGACGTCGCCCAGGTGGCACCCGGTGTCACCGCCCAGATCGACGGTCTCTCGTACGGCGGCGGCGACAAGATCAAGGTGGCGGTGTCGGTGAAGACGCCGGTGGGCACGTTGCACCCGACGGTGCTGAGCGCCGTGAAGGTGACCGACGGCAAGGTCTCGGCGCGCGCCGACAGCCTGCCGAAGATCGGCGCGTTCGATCTGGCGGAGGGCCGGGTGCGGGCGGTCACCGACTTCCAGCAGGCGATCGACGAGCTGCCCGCGGGGATCGAACTGGACAACGTCCAGGCGGTGAAGGACGGCGTGGAGATCACGGTGAAGGGTTCGAACCTGAAGCTCGTCGGGTAGGGACGAACAGAACCGAACGACGGCGGGACCGAGTCCGAAGCCGACAAGACGGCAACGGCACTCGCCCCGCTGAGGGACGGCGTGGCGCTCGCCCCGCTGAGCGGCGGCGCGGCATCCGCCCCGCACTGCGGGACGGCGCGTGGTCCGGCCCCCTGCGGGACGGCGCGGCACCCGCCCTGCTGAGGGACGGCGCGGCACTCGCCCCGCTGAGCGGCGGCGCGGCATCCGCCCCGCACTGCGGGACGGCGCGTGGTCCGGCCCCCTGCGGGACGGCGCGGCACCCGCCCCGCTGCGGGGCGGCGTGGCATCCGCCCTGCTGCGGGGCGGCGTGGCATCCGCCCCGCTGCGGGGCGGCGTGGCATCCGCCCTGCTGCGGGGCGGCGCGGCATCCGCCCCGCTACGGGACGGCGCGGCACCCGCCCCGCACCGCGAGACGGCACGCCGCCCGCCCCCCTGCCGGACGGCGCGGCACCCGCCCCGCACTCAGACGGCGCGGCCCCGTCCGCACTGCGAGACGGCGACGTCCGTTCCGCAGAAGGCCGGGCCCTTCCGGCGCCTCGGCCGCCGCCCCGCGACCCGCCGGATCCCCCTCACGTCCCGCCATCCGGACGATTGCGTCTCAGCATGCGACATGGCGGTGACACGATGCCCGATGCGTCCTTACGATCGGACGCATGAAGCGACAGGCGGACCTCACGAAGCGGCGGGCAGTAGACCTGTGCCGCGTCGCCGCCATGCTCTGTCGCACTGTCTGAGCGGGACACCCGGCCACACACGACCGGCCCCGCCTTCTCCCAGGCCCCTCGAGTCCGGAACTCGGGGCCGCCCGCGCCCACTCCGCGCACCGAATCCCCGCATGCCCCGCCGCAACTGCCCCGGAGGAAGACAGCATGAGCCGCAGTGACGTCCTGGTCGACGCCGACTGGGTCGAGGCCAACCTCGACAACCCGAACGTGGCGATCGTCGAGGTCGACGAGGACACCTCGGCCTACGACAAGAACCACATCAAGAACGCGATCCGCATCGACTGGACCAAGGACCTCCAGGACCCGGTCCGCCGTGACTTCATCGACCAGGAGGGCTTCGAGAAGCTCCTGTCGGAGAAGGGCATCGCCAACGACACGACCGTCGTCCTGTACGGCGGCAACAACAACTGGTTCGCCTCCTACGCGTACTGGTACTTCAAGCTCTACGGCCACCAGGACGTGAAGCTCCTCGACGGCGGCCGCAAGAAGTGGGAGCTGGACTCCCGCGACCTGGTCGACGGCTCGCAGGTCCCGAACCGCCCGGCGACGCAGTACAAGGCGAAGCCGCAGGACGCCTCGATCCGCGCCTTCCGCGACGACGTCGTGAACGCGATCGGCAGCCAGAACCTGGTCGACGTGCGCTCGCCCGACGAGTTCTCCGGCAAGCTCCTCGCCCCCGCCCACCTGCCGCAGGAGCAGTCGCAGCGCCCGGGTCACGTCCCGTCCGCGCGCAACATCCCGTGGTCGAAGAACGCCAACGACGACGGCACGTTCAAGTCGGACGACGAGCTCAAGGCCCTGTACGAGGACGAGCGGGTCGACCTGGCCAAGGACACCATCGCGTACTGCCGCATCGGTGAGCGTTCCGCGCTGACCTGGTTCGTCCTGCACGAGCTGCTCGGTGTCGAGAACGTCAAGAACTACGACGGCTCGTGGACCGAGTACGGCTCCCTCGTCGGTGTGCCGATCGAGCTCGGCGCCGCGAAGTAAGACCCCCGACCCGGGTTCAACAGACCCTTCCTGCCTAGGAGTTACGTATGTGTGGAGCGAAGGCCGGCGGTCCCGACGCCTCGACGATCAAGCCCGGTGAGACCACGATCCAGGGTCAGGTGACCCGTGACGGCGAGCCGGTGACGGGCTACGTCCGCCTCCTGGACTCGACCGGCGAGTTCACCGCCGAGGTGCCGACCTCGGCCACGGGCCAGTTCCGCTTCTACGCGGCCGAGGGCACGTGGACCGTGCGCGCGCTGGTGCCGGGCGGGACGGCGGACCGTACGGTCGTCGCGCGGACCGGTGGTCTCGCGGAGGTCGCGATCGCCGTGTGACGGCGGCGCCGCGACGCGCACACGACAGGCTCGAAGGGCCGCATCCCCGGGGGTTGGACGCCACTGGTACGGGGTGCGGTCCTTCGGCTTGCGCGGGGGCCTCGCGGCGGGCCTACGCTGGGGGTATGTCTGCGCGGCGGAAGCATGTGTACTTCGCCATGATGGGGCTGTGCATCGGCCTCTTCGTCCTGGCGTGGGGGCTCGTGCGGCTCTGGTCCGTGCCCGCCGCCGTCGGGATGTGCGTGGTCGCCATGGTCATCCCGCCGGTCGCCGCGATCGTCGCGAACCGGCGGGGGCCCGAGGACCGCTGGTGGGACGATCCGTCGGGCGACGCCCAGTCGGACGAGTGGTGGGACGAGCTGGACGGCAAGAAGCGGCCTCGTCCGTAACGGGTCTCATGTTCCCGGGCGGCGGTCCAGTGCCGCCGGTAGTGCCGCCGCCACCACCGCGAGCAGCGCGCAGACCGCGGTCGCCGCGCTCGTCGCCGCCCAGGGGACGCTCGGCCAGGTCGGGCCGGTCAGTCGCAGCACCGACCACGACAGGCCGGCCAGGCTGAGCGTCGCCGCGCCGAGGGCGAGCAGCGTGCCGACCGTCACCACCAGCAGCGCCTCCGTCGCGGCGAACGCGGCGATCTGGCGGCGGCGTGCGCCGAGCAGGGCGAGCGCGCGGCGTTCGGGCGCGCGGTCGGCGGCCGCCATCAGGGAGAGGGTGACCAGGGAGAGGACCGTGTAGGCGAGGACGACGGCGAGGACGGCGAGGAGCCCCGTCCGGCTCGCGGACCGGCCGCCCCCTTCCTTGCTCGCGCCCGCACTCCACTCCTCCTTGGTCAGGGCGGTGGCGCTGTGCCCGCGTGTGGCCCGTTCAAGTGCCGTGCGCACGGTGGCCGGTGCGGTGCCGGGGCGCAGCTTCACGTACGCGAGCGACGGGCGGGCGCCGAGGGCCCGGTCGGGCGTGACGTACGCGTCGGCCGTGGCGCCCGCGCCGAGCAGGCCGACCACCTTGAGCGTGGTCCGGGTGCCGTCGGCGCCCCAGACCCGGAACGTCTCGCCCAGGCGGCGCTCCCAGGTGGGCGACGCGACGACGGTGCCGGGACGGAGCGCGGCCAGCGAGCCCGCCGTGACCGGGATGTCGGCCGCCGCGGCCAGCGCCTTCGGGTCGACGGCGTCGACGGGCCGCCGGATCAGCGCCGTGTCGCCTTCGAGGGTGTAGACGCTGGTCGCGGTCGGCGTCGCCACGTCCACGCCGGGCAGCGCGCGCAACCGGCCCACCAGCGCGCGGTCGAGGCCGCCGTCACCGCGTGCCGTGACGACGTACTCGGCGCGCACGGGCCGCGTCCGCATCTCCTCCTTCGCGGCGTCGCCGGTCGCCGCGCCGCCGAGCAGCGCCGCCGTCAGGCCGACCGTGACGAGGACGGGCGCGGCCGTCATCGCGGTCTGCCGGGCCGAGGCGAGCGCGGCGGACGCGGCGACCTCGCCCGCCGCGCCGGGCAGCCGGGACAGGGGTACGGCGACGAGCCGGGCGACCGGGGCGGCGACCGCGGGCGCGAGCAGTGCGGCGGCGGCGACGAGGAGCATGACCAGCGGCATCCCCGTCTTGTTGTGGGTGGCGGAGTCGGGCTCGGTGAGCGCGTTGACCGCCATGGAGACGAGAGCCGTGGTCAGGCAGCCGAGGCCGAGGACCCAGCGGACCGGGGTCATCGCCCGGCTCTCGACCGCCGCCTCGCGCAGCGCCTCGGCGGGGCCGGTGCGCCCGGCCCGCAGCGCCGGGGTCGCGGCGGCGACGAGCGCGACGACGACCCCGGTCGGGAAGGCGACGAGGGCGGGGACGACGGAATCGCTCGGCACCGTCCAGGCGGGGGCCAGGCCGAGCGCGATCAGCCGGTCCAGGAGCGCGGGCGCGGCGAGCGGGCCGAGGAGGGCGCCGATCCCGGAGGCGACGAGCGCGAGCAGCCACGCCTCGGCGCGCACCATGCGCCGCACCTGGCGGCCGGTCGCGCCGACCGAGCGGAGCAGGGCGAACTCGCGGCGGCGCCGCCCGGTGGCGTACGCGAACGTCGACGACACGACGAACGCGCTGACGAACACGGCGAAGCCGCCCGCGATCCCGACGACCGTGTTGGCGTCGTTGCGGGCCTTGGCGTCGGCGGCCCGCGCCGGATCGACGCGGGCCCGGTCGTCGCCGGTCAGGACGTGCGCGCCGGTGCCGCGCACCAGCGCGCGCACCTCAGGGGCGGGCTGCCACAGTGCCAGCGCGTCGACACGGGGCGAGAGGCGGGCGGCGCGCGCGTCGGTGAAGAAGACGGTCGGCTCGGGGCCCGGGGTCGTCGTGCCGACGACGCGGTACGAGGCCGGGCCCGCCGCCGTCACGACCGTGACCCGCGCGCCCGGGCGGGCTCCGCGCCCGGCGAGGGCGATCTCGTCGGCGGCGCGCGGCGCACGGCCCGCCGTCAGCCGGTGCGGGGCCGTCCGGTGCGCCGACCAGGGGCGGCCGGTCAGCGCGGTGCCGGAGGCGAGCCGCGCCGGGACGATCCGGTCGACGACCGCGCCGGGCAGCTCGGCGGCGCGCCCGGCGAGGGAGGCGGTCAGCGGGCGGGGTGCGGCGAGCGGCGCGCTGCTCGTCCCGCGCGCGGTGTCCACGACGAGTTCGGTGTCGGGGACGACGACGGAGGGCGCGGCGGCGTACCGCTGCGGGCCGCGCTCGGGCGAGGTCAGGGTGGAGGCGAGCACCTGGCCCGCCGCCGCCATCAGGAACGTACCGAGGACGAGGGCGGTGAAGCAGCCCGCGAGGGAGGCCCAGCGGGTGCGGAGGGTGGCGAGGGCGAGGTTCAGCACGATGCCTCCAGGTGGAGCATCCGGGTCGTCACGGCGTCCGGGGTCGGATCGGTGATCTCGCCGGTCAGACGGCCGTCGGCGAGGAAGAGGACGCGGTCGGCGCAGGCCGCCGCGAGCGGGTCGTGCGTGACCATGACGAGGGTCTGGGCGTGCCGGTCGACGAGGGTGCGCATGAGCTGGAGGAGTTCGCGGCTGGTCGAGGCGTCGAGCGCGCCGGTCGGCTCGTCCGCGAAGAGCACGGCGGGCCGGGTCACGAGGGCGCGGGCGAGCGCCACGCGCTGCTGCTGGCCGCCGGAGAGCTGGGCCGGCCGGTGCCCCACCCGGTCGGCGAGGCCCACGGCGGCCAGCCCTTGCCGGACCAGGGCCGGGTCGGGGCGGCGGCCCGCGAGGCGCAGCGGCAGGGCGACGTTCTGCGCGGCGGTCAGTGACGGCAGCAAGTTGAAGGACTGGAACACGAATCCGATCCGCTCGCGGCGCAGGAGCGTCCGCCTGCGTTCGCTGAGCCGCGCGAGATCGTGCCCGGCCACCAGCACCCGTCCCGCCTGCGGCCGTTCGAGTCCGGCCGCGCACTGCAACAGCGTTGTCTTGCCGGACCCGGACGGTCCCATGACGGCGGTGAACGTGCCGTGCGCGAACGTCACCGACACGTCGTCGAGGGCGGTCACCGGTGCCTCGCCGCCGGGATGGCGGCGCGTGACGTGGTCGAGGACGACGGACGCGTCCGCTGGTCTTTTCTCCATGGCCGAGAGCCTGGCCGGGCGCGGACGGCGCCGGTATCGGACATGTGCCCAGGACCGGCGCCCAGGGCGATCTAGGATGCGCCGCATGGGCGGGGGAGACGGCCGGTTGTACGGCCGCGACGAGGAACAGGCGCGGCTCGACGGGCTGCTCGGCGCGGCGGCCGAGGGGCGAAGCGGGGTGCTCGTGGTCCGGGGCGACCCGGGCATCGGCAAGAGCGCGCTGCTCGCGTACGCCGCCGGGCGCGCCCGGGACACGTACGGCATGCGCGTCGTGCGGGCCACCGGGATCGAGACGGAGGCGGAGATCCCGTTCGCCTCGCTGCATCTGCTGCTCCACCCGGTGCTCGACCGGCTGGACGGGCTGCCCGCGCGGCAGGCGGACGCGTTGCGCGGGGCGTTCGGGCTGCGCGCGGAGGCGACGGACGACCGTCTGCTCACCGGCCTCGCCACCTTGTCGCTCCTCGCCGAACTGGCCGCCGACGGGCCCGTGTTGTGCGTGATCGACGATGCCCACTGGCTCGACCACGACTCCGCGCAGGCTCTGCTCTTCGCCGCCCGCAGGCTCGCCGCCGAGGGGGTCGTGCTGCTGTTCGGCGCCCGGCTCGGGCACGGCTTCAACCCGCCGGGCCTGCCCTCGCTCCGCCTGACCGGCCTCGACGGGACGAGCGCCGGACGGCTGCTCGACGCGCACGCGCCGGAGCTGCCGCGCGCGGCACGGGCCAGGACGGTCGCGGAGTGCGCGGGAAACCCGTTGGCGCTGCGTGAACTCCCGCCGTACGTCGATGTGCTCGGCGGCGACACGGCCTTGCCGCTGCCGCGCCGCCTGGAGGACGCGTACGCGGCCCGGGTCGCCGGACTCTCGGCGCCCGCGCGCCGGGCCCTGCTGGTCGCGGCGGCGGGCGACGGGGACCTCGCCGTGATCGAGCGGGTGACCGGGCGCGCCCCGCTCCAGGAGGCCGAGCGGGCTCGGCTCGTGCGGCTGCGGGGTGGCGCGGGGCGCCTGGAGTTCGGCCACCCGCTGATGCGCGGCGCCATCCTGAGCACCGCCGGACACGGCGAACTCGGGTCGGTGCACGCGGAGTTGGCGGACGCCCTCGCCGACGACCCCGACCGGCAGGTCTGGCACCGGGCGCTCGCCGCGACAGGCCCCGACGACGAGGTCGCCGACGCGCTCGCCCGGGCCGCCGCCCGCGCCGACGCCCTCGGCGGTCACGCGGGCGCGGGCGCCGCGCTGGCCCGCGCCGCCGCCCTCACCACCGACCCGGCGCGAAAGGCCCGCCGCCTCGTCGACGCCGCCCGCGCCGCCGCCGACGCGGGCCTGCCCGAGCGGGCCCGCGCCCTCCTCGACGAGGCCCGCCCCGCCCCCGACGACCCGCACACCCTGGCCCGCCTCCACGCACTGCGGGCCCGCGCCGCGTTCGAGGAGGGCGCCCCGGAGCAGGCCCACGACCTGCTGGTGCGCGGCGCGGAGGCGCTGGCGGGCGGCGCCGAGGCGGCAGCGCTCCTTGTCGACGCCGCACGCAACGCCTGGCAGCTCGGCGACCCCGTACGGCTGCGCGGCTGCGCCGACCGGCTCACCGCCCTCGCCCTCGACCCCGGCGACGGACTCGGACCCGCGATCGACGCGGTGCGCGGCGCCGCCGTCTTCCTGGAGCAGGGGCCCGCCCACGCCGTCCCCGTCATGCGGCCCCTGGTCGCGTACGGCCGGACCGCGACGAAGGCGCCGCGCGCCCTGCGGATCAACGCGGCGTTCGTCGCGGGCCTCATCGGCGACTTCGAGGCCGGGCGGCGGATCGCGGCCGAGGTGGCGGAGGAGTGCCGGGACGGCGGGGACATCGGCTGGCTGCCGCTCGCCCACCTTCCGCTGGCCGCGAGCGAGCTGTACCTGGGCCGCTTCCGGGAGGCGGCGGCCACCGCCGCCGAGGGGCTGCGGCTCGCCGCCGACACCGGCCAGCCGCACCGCGGCGGCCATCTCCACGGCATGCTCGCCTGGCTGGCCGCCGTACGCGGCGACCTTGACGAGGCACGCGCCCACGCCGCCCGCTGCCACGACCACTACGACGCCACCGGCATCGTCAACAGCCTCGCCTGGGCCGAATGGGCGCTCGCCCTCGCCGACCTGGGACGCGGCGACGGTGCGGCCACCGTCCAGCGCCTCGCCTCCGCGCAGGAGGGGCCTGCGCGGCGCCAGATCCACAGCGTGTACGCCGCCCCCGACTGGATCGAGGCCGCCGCCCGCACCGGCGACCCGACGCGGGCGCCGCTCGCCCGGTTCGCGTCCTGGGCCGAGGCGTCCGGGCAGCCCTGGGCCGACGCCGTACTGCACCGCTGCCGCGCGCTGACCGAGGACGACTGGGGACGCGCGCACACCCTGTTCACCACGGCCGTACGGCTGCACGCCGACAGCGGGCGGCCCTGGGAGGCGGCCCGCACCCGGCTGCTGTTCGGGGAGCGGCTGCGCCGCGAGCGGCACAAGACGGAGGCCAGGGCGCATCTGCGGTCGGCGGCCGAGACCTTCGAGCGGCTCGGTGCCACGCCGTGGGCGGAGCGGGCCCGCGCGGAACTGCGCGCCACCGGCGACCCGGGCACACCGTCCGGCGCGTCCGTGGCGCTTGACGCGCTCTCCCCGCAGGAGCTGCAGATCGTCCGGCTGGCGGCGACCGGGATGACCAACAAGGAGATCGGCGCCCGGCTCTTCCTCAGCCCGAAGACGGTCGGCTACCACCTCTACCGGGCGTTCCCGAAGCTCGGCGTCGCGAGCAGGGCGCAGCTGGCGGGGCTCGACCTGACGGAGGCGTGAGCCCGCCCGCGCCCGGCCGAGGCGGTTTCGTTACCGAAATCCATGCAACCCGCACGGGTGTCTGTGGGTCTCCTGTGCGCGCGGATACGGAATCCGCGCGTCGAGTTCCGTGGGGGGACCCGTTGGAAGACGCACCACCGCTGACGGCCGATCAGCCGCCGTCCGCACCACCACCGTCGCAGCCGGACCCGCCCGAGGCGGCTCCCGCGACCACACGCCCGCGCCGCCGCGGCCGCACCACCCTGCTGATCGCCTGCGCCGCCGTGCTCGGCGTCGTCGCGGGCGTCTGCACGGGCTACCTCGTCCAGGCCGACCGCGACCCCGACCCGCTGCCGCCACTCGCCGCGCAGACCATGGCGCAGGCCGGGGGCGCGGCCCCGCAGGCGTACGCCGCCACCGGCGACCGGCGCACCCGCACCGACGGCGACCTGCGCAAACTGCTCGTCCGGCGCCCCGCGGGAACGCAGGAGGCGGACTCCGTACAGGGCTGGCGCGACCTGTACGGCTACGCGAAGGACTACAGAGAGCCGGACTACATGTTCCGCGAGCTGTCCACGGCCTCCTTCCGCCGGGCAGCGGTGACCGCCTGGAAGAAGGGCCGGTCCTCGGCCAAGGTGCACCTGATCCAGTTCCGCGACGCGGAGAAGCTCGGGTCCCGTGACTTCCTCAGCGGCCAGCAGGGGTACATGAGCGAGAGCAAGTGGGCGGGCAACGACGGCGAGCCCATCCCCGGCAGCTCCAAGGGCCGCGTCTGGGTCTTCGACCATCCGCACACCGAGCCCGGCTATCTGCCGCTGTACGAGGCGAGGGCCCTCGCCACACGCGGTGACATCGTCATGGACATCTGGCTCTACGACACGAGGCCCATCCCGAAGAAGTCCGCGATGGACCTCGCGAAGAAGCAGTTGGAGCGGCTGTGAGCGACCAGATCCCGGCTCCGGAGAACACCCCGGAGACGCCCGCCGCGCGCAAGCGCCGGCGGTGGCCCGCCGTGGCGGCCGCCTGTGCCGTCCTGCTCGCCGTCGCGGGCGGCACCGGCTACACCGTGACGAAGGTCGACGCCGCCGACCGCACCGTGACGACCACGGTATGGGGCAAGCCGAAGCAGCAGGAGCAGCGGGCGGGCCGCGCGACCGGCGCGAAGAGCGACCTCATGGAGCGCCTGCTGCCGATGCCCGAGGGGTACGTCCCCGGACCCGACATCGACGAGTTCGGCAACGACAAGGCGATCACCGGCCCGGAAGCCGTCGCCCGGCTCAAGAAGGGCAGCGACGACCTGCCCGCCCGCCAGCGCGACGCCCAGCAGAGGGCCATCGACAAGCTGAAGCTCAAGGGCCTGGCGATGCGCAGCTATGCCTCGGGTGAGTTCTCCCGCCCTTACGTCAACCAGGACGCCGACTACGCCGTGGTCGAGATCCAGCTCGCCGAGCTGGAGAACAGGCGGATGGGCCGCGCGCTGGAGTCGTTCCGGTCGGCGTTCCTGCACACGTTCGCCGGATTCTCCAAGGGCCCGAAGATCAAGGGCCACAAGAACGCGGACTGTTTCCTGGCGCCCCGCACCAAGGACACCAAGCTCGACATGCTGCTGTGCAGCGCCTACGAGGACGACGTCCTGGTCACCGTGACCGCGTACGGCACCAAGGCCATCGACAGAAAGGCCGTCGCCACGCTGCTCGGCCAACAGCTCGACCACATCGCGTCGCGGGGAGAACTCGTATGACCCAGACGACCGAACAGCCCGAACCGGCGCCCGAGCTGCCGCAGCCCGCGACCGTGCCCGAGCCCGCACCCGCCCCGGTCCGCAAGGACCGCCGCGTGCTGCGGGCCGTGCTGCGCTGGACGGCGGCCGTCACCGTGTTCGCCGCCGTGGGCGCGGGTGCCGCCTACGCCGTCACACAGCAGGACCGCGGCGACCTGCCGGGCCTCGCCACCGAGAGCGACGGCCGCTGGGAGTACCCCGCGATCGAGAAGCCGCCGCTGCCCGCCGGCGCCCCGGCCGCGTTCGCCGAGACGAACGCCCGCGAGGAGCACTTCGCGGACCTGCGCGAGCTGATCCTGCCCGCGCCGAAGGGGGCGACCGGCGACAAGGCGCTCGCGGGCAAGGACGGCTGGCTGCCCACCGCGGACTACCTGAACGCGTACGAGGAGGACGCGCGGAGCGATCTCGCGCAGTTCCTGAAGGACGGCGGCCTGCGCCACGTGGCCGCCCGCGGCTGGACCATGCCCGACGGCACGCACACCCGTATCTACCTGCTCCGCTTCCAGACGGGAGCCTTCGCGCGCGAGTACGCGGCGCACGTGTCCGGGAACTCCTCCGCGCTACTCGGGGCACCCTCCACCGAGGAGGACTTCTCCTGGACCGGGGACGTCGGCACCCCCGTGCAGTACACGAAGCTCAACGTGTACGAGGAGGTGCCGCCCTACGACGCGGAGCAGGTCCGGCAGGCCTACATCCAATCCGGTGACCTGGTCGCCCTCGTCGTCCAGTCCGGCAAGGGCAGCACGCCCAAGGTCCCCTTCCGCCAGACGGTCGCCCTGCAGAACCAGCTCCTCGGCTGAGCCCGGCCGCCGCGTGCGGCGGACCTCACCGAGAGCGCCGGGCCCCACCCGACTACAGTGGGGCCCGGCTCTGTATGTCACCCGCGATGTAATCCGCTCACCGAGGAGCACCCGTGCTTGAGGCCTTCTTCTCCGCTCTCCTTGTCCTGGTCTGCGTCGGCGTCCTCGCCTTCGCCGGTCTGACCGTGAAGAAGCTGTACCAGGGCCAGCGCTGACCTATCGCACCGATTGAGTAACGCCATGATCCAGATCCCGTCCGACCTGCACCCCGACCTCGTCCCGCTCGCCTTCCTCCTGGGCAACTGGGCAGGCGCAGGCGTCACCGACTTCCCGGGCGCCGAGAAGGCCAACTTCGGTCAGGAGGTCTCCTTCACCCACGACGGGCGGGACTTCCTGGAGTACCACTCGCACAGCTGGATCCTCGACAGCGACGGCAACAAGGTGAAGCCGCTGGAGACCGAGTCCGGCTTCTGGCGCGTCGACAAGGACCGCAAGGTCGAGGTCGTCATGGTCCGCGACGACGGCGTCGTCGAGGTCTGGTACGGCGAGCTCGCCGACAAGAAGCCGCAGATCGACCTGGCCACCGACGCGGTCGCCCGCACCGCCGCCTCCGGCCCCTACAGCGGCGGCAAGCGCCTCTACGGCTACGTCAAGAGCGACCTGATGTGGGTCGGCGAGAAGCAGACCCCCGAGGTTCCGCTGCGCCCCTACATGTCGGCACAGCTCAAGAAGGTCGTCACCCCGGAGGAGGTCGCCGAGATGGCGCGCAACCTCCCGGACATGCCCGACGACGGCATCGCCTTCTTCAAGTAGTCCTACACTCGGTGGTGTGGTGAGCACCGAGGGAATCGACTGGAAGAGCGATCTGCGGCAGCGCGGCTACCGGCTGACGCCGCAGCGCCAGCTTGTTCTCGAGGCCGTGGACACCCTGGAGCACGCGACCCCCGACGACATCCTCAGCGAGGTCCGCAGGACGGCGTCGGGCGTCAACATCTCCACGGTGTACCGGACGCTCGAACTCCTGGAGGAGCTGGGCCTGGTCAGCCACGCCCACCTCGGCCACGGCGCCCCCACCTACCACCTCGCCGACCGCCACCACCACATCCACCTGGTGTGCAGGGACTGCACGGACGTGATCGAGGCCGACGTCGACGTGGCCGCGGAGTTCACCGCCAAGCTGCGCCGCGAGTTCGGCTTCGACACCGACCTGAAGCACTTCGCGATCTTCGGCCGCTGCGCCAAGTGCACGGACTCCCGGAAAGAGGACCAGGCGCAGGAATAAGCGGCGTCGGCCCCTCGTCGTAATGTTGGTGAACATGCAGCGACACGCAACGAGCAGCCCCTTGCTGACCCTGCCCGGCGCCGTCCCCGGTGAGGGCGTGGACGAAGGCGTCGCCGCGCACTACGGCGACCTCTTCCGCGAGCAGCGCTCCCTCGCCGACGGCTCGGGCGTCGTCGACCTCTCCCACCGCGGCGTCATCACCGTCACCGGCGAGGACCGGCTGAGCTGGCTGCACCTGCTGCTGACCCAGCACGTCACCGAGCTGCCCCCCGGCCAGGCCACCGAGGCGCTGATCCTCTCCGCCAACGGCCACATCGAGCACGCCCTGTACCTCGTCGACGACGGCACGACCACGTGGGCGCATGTCGAGCCCGGCACCCAGGACGCCCTCGTGGAGTACCTGGAGTCGATGAAGTTCTTCTACCGGGTCGACGTCGCCGACCGCACCGCCGACATCGCCGTCGTGCACCTGCCCGCCGGGTCCATCGCCCCGGTGCCGGACGGGGCGACCGTGCGCGAGACCCCGTACGGCCGCGACCTCTTCCTGCCGCGCGGCGACCTCGAACCGTACGCGAAGGAGAACGGCCCCGCCGTCGGACTCCTCGCCTACGAGGCGCTCCGCGTCGAGCAGCACCGCCCGCGCCTCGGCTTCGAGACCGACCACCGCACCATCCCGCACGAACTGGGCTGGCTGGAGACCGCCGTCCACCTCCAGAAGGGCTGCTACCGCGGCCAGGAGACGGTCGCCCGCGTCCAGAACCTCGGCAAGCCGCCGCGCCGCCTCGTCTTCCTCCACCTCGACGGCAGCGAGGTCCACCTGCCGCCCCACGGCGCCGACGTCCGGCTCGCCGCCGACGGCCCCGAGGGCCGCAAGATCGGCTTCGTGACGACGTCCGTACGCCACCACGAGCTGGGCCCGATCGCCCTCGCCCTGGTGAAGCGGAACGTGCCGGTGGACGCGGAGCTGATGGCGGAGACGACGGCGGCGGCGCAGGAGGTCGTGGTCGAGCCGTAGCGCTCCGCTGCCCGCCCGGTTCGGGTCTAGAGGTCCAGGAGCACGGTGAACGGTCCGTCGTTGGTCAACGACACCCGCATCTGCGCCCCGAACCGGCCCGTCGCCACGGTGGCGCCGAGCGCCCGCAACTGGGCCACGACCTCGTCGACCAGCGGCTCGGCGACGGGCCCCGGCGCCGCCGCGTTCCAGGTGGGGCGGCGCCCCTTGCGGGCGTCGCCGTAGAGCGTGAACTGGCTGATGACCAGCAGGGGCGCGTCGACGTCGCTGCACGACTTCTCGTCGGAGAGCACCCGCAAGGACCACAGCTTGCGGGCGAGCTGAGCGGCTTTCTGTTCTGTGTCCTCGTGGGTGACGCCCACAAGGACACAGAGCCCTTCCCCCTTGATCTCGCCGACGACTTCCTCGTCCACGACGACGCTGGCGCCGTCCACCCTCTGTACAACTGCTCGCATGCCCCCATCATGCCGTGGTCCAGAACCCCCCATCCGGGGCGGATATGGGGTACTCGCGCACAGAGCGGGCACCGGGAGTGGCACCATGCACACACGCGGTGCGCCGGTGGCGCACGGCGGCGGTCCGGTCG
The DNA here is from genome assembly GCF_040644575.1 of Streptomyces sp. NPDC046939. Taxonomy (NCBI): domain Bacteria; kingdom Bacillati; phylum Actinomycetota; class Actinomycetes; order Kitasatosporales; family Streptomycetaceae; genus Streptomyces; species Streptomyces sp. NPDC046939. The sequence goes on along the minus strand of NZ_JBEYWV010000026.1, from coordinate 99,782 downwards.
AGGGGACGGTAAGCACACCATGGATGCCCAAGCCATGAGCCACACACCGAGCACGCTTCGGTCCGGGGACCCGGACGCCGCGGCGGCCCGGCCGCCCGTGCAGCGCGTCGACAGCCCCGAACTGCCGGCCGCCCCCACGCACGACCTGGCCCGCCTCGACCTGCCCGAGCTGCGCCGGGTGCGCCGGGAGTCGCAGCAGGACGAGGCGGACCTGAGCTACGTACGCCGCCTGCTCCAGGGCCGCATCGACATCCTCCGCGCCGAACTGGGGCGACGCCGCGACCCCGAGACGCCCGTCGTGGACCGGCTCTCGGAGATCCTCCGCGACCAGCCGACGCGCCAGCGCTCCTCGGCCCGCCACGTCACCCTGGGCACCCCGCACAGCGAGGAGTACCGGCGCCTCGCCGCCGAGATGCTCTCCGAGGTCGAACTCTCCGACCTGGCGGCCCGCACGGACGACGAACTCCACGCGGCGATGGGCCGCCTCATCCGCTACGAGCACCAGGTCTCGACCCGCCGCCACCACCTCCAGCGAACGGCGGACGACTGCATCGCGGAAATCGCCCGCCGCTACAGGGAGGGCGAGGCCCAGGTGGACGACTTGCTGGTCAACGGGGGTTGAGGGGCGTGCCCTCGGGGGAGGCGCGGCGAAGCCGCAGCCTCCAGGGGCGCGGGGAACTGCGCGAGCAACCACGAAGAACCCGCACCCGGCGACGAAGACCGACGCTCGCGGCGCTCTCAGGGGCGCGGGGAACTGCGCGACCAGCCACGACGTACCCGCACCGAACCACCCGCCCCCGGGGCCCTAGAATCCCGGCGACACCAAGCCCGCCCCACCCCTAACGTGGCCCCATGATCACCCGCCCCGCCGAAGGCACCCCCGTACGGCCCATCACCGAAGAAGAACTCCCCGCCTGGTCCCGCGCCCTGAACGCCGGTTTCCTCCGCACCCCCACCACGTCACCGGAGACCGTGACCAAGCGCCGGGCCCACTTCGACCTGACCCGCACCCGCGCCGCGTTCGACGAGACGAACCCGGGCCGGCCCGGGCACCAGGTCGCCACCTTCCGCTCGTTCGCGCAGACCCTGAGCGTCCCGGGCGGAGCCACCGTCCCGACCGATGCCGTCACGAACGTCACGGTCAGCCCGACGCACCGCCGCCGCGGCCTGCTGAGCCGCATGATGGCCGACGACCTGGCGGAGGCGAAGGCCCGGGGCGACGTCGCGGCGACGCTGATCGCCGCCGAGTACCGCATCTACGGCCGCTACGGTTTCGGCCCGGCCGCCACGACCGCCCGGTGGGAGATCGACGTGCCGCGCGCCGGCCTGGACCCACGCTGGTCGGGCCCGACGGACGGCGCCCGGATCGATCCGGCGGACCCGGAGGAGGTGCGCCGGATCGGCCCGGCGCTGCACGCGCGGGTGCGCGCCCGCGTGGCCGGCGTCCCGTCGCGGGACGATTTCTGGTGGCAGTACGCGACCGGTAGGTGGCCGACGCCCGAGGACCCCTGGACGGAGCCGTTCTACGCGGTGTACCGCACCGCGGACGGCGAGGTGGACGGCCTTGTCGCGTACCGAGCGGACGATCATTGGGGCGACGCGAAGGTGCCGGGCAACACGGCGACCGTGCTGAACCTGCTCGGCGCCACCCCGGCCGCCGAGCGCGCCCTGTGGCACCACCTGTGTTCGATCGACTGGGTCACCACGGTGCGGACGGACGGCCGCGCCCCCGACGACCTGCTGCCCCACCTGCTCCCGGACCCGCGCGCGGCCCGCATCGTGACGCAGGCCGACTTCTTGTGGGTGCGGATCCTGGACGTCGTACGGGCGCTGGAGGCGCGGACGTACGCGGCGAGCGGCGATCTGGTCGTCCAGGTGCGGGACGGCGCGGGTTTCGCCGAGGGCCGGTTCCGGCTGTCGGCGGGGCCGGACGGGGCGTCGTGCGTCCCGACGACCGAGGCGCCGCAGCTCACGCTCGACGTCGGGGAGCTGGGCGCGTTGTGGCTGGGCGATGTGTCGGCGGTGCGGCTGGCCGCTCTGGGCCGGGTCGGGGAGGAGACGGAGGGCGCCGCCGCGCGGGCCGACGCCCTGTTCCGTACGGCGAGACGCCCGTGGTGCGTCGACATGTTCTGACGGCGACCCCGTACGCACGTATCGCTTGCGTACGTACGGGGTCGAAGACCGACCGGACTCCCGGCTCCCCTCCGGAAGGGAGCCCGGTCAGCCGCTCTGGGCCAGCAGCAGGACGAGGATGGCCGCCCCGATGCCGCTGATGGTGGTGTTCTTGGCCTTGAGGCCGATGGAGAGCACGACGAAGGCGATGATGCCCATCGGGCCGTACTTCCACTGGATGAGCTGCTCGAATCCGATAGCGAGAGCGGCGATCAGGATGGCGAGGACCGGCATTGGACTTACCCCCTTTAGGTCCGAGTGGTGACCAACTCCGGCTCCATGCCGGTGACGTAGACCAACCTGTGTGACCGACGCCAACCCCCGAGGTTGTCCGACCATGTCGCGCAAGTTGGTCACCAACTCACTGATACTTATCTCCGCTGAAGCGCGACTCATAACCACCTTTCCCGCAACTCCCCCAAGATGGCGGGAAGTTGTAGTCTTTGGCTGTGAGTGCGGAACATGCCGCCGTCAATGGACGGCCGGAGCCGCCGCGGACGCAGTGGACGTACCGCGAGGTGGCCGATGAACTGCGCACCCGGATCCGCTCCGGGGTTCTCCGTCCCGGCCAGCGCATGCCCACGCAGGCGCAGTTGGCGGACGACTTCGGTGTGGACCGCTCCGCCGTGCGCCAGGCGCTGCGCATCCTGCAGTCCGAGCAACTGCTGTCCAACGTCTCCAAGGGGAGCCCGGCCACCGTCGCGGACACCACGCGCCCCGCGCCGGACGGCTCCGGCGGCCTGCCGCAGCCGACGATGGTCGCGCTGGCGCAGCGGGTCGCGGCGGCGTTCCGCCATCCCGACGTGGAGATCGACGCCCTGTGTCTGACGTCGGTCTCGCTGACGCTCGCGATGGGCGAGCCGCTGCGCGAGATCCACGCGGGCCGCATAAAACCGGCCAGGGTGCGCGTGCGGGTGCTGCTGCCGAGCCGGGACATCGACCTCGCCTTCCCCGCCCCGGCCGACGCCGAGGTGGAGGCGGACGGCGTGACGACGGACCGGCTGCAGCGCGACTGGCTGGAGCAGCGCAACGCGCAGGGGCAGGTCCTGCGCCACAACCTGCTGGCCCTGCGGACCACGCATGGCATCGACGTCGAGGTGGCGTTCCGGGCGCTGCCGTTCACGCCACCGGTCAAGCTGTACCTGCTCAACAACGTGGAGGCGCTGTTCGCGTACTACACGCTGGCGCGGCGGGACACGCAGATCGACCACGAGTGGGTGGACGTCTACGACACCCAGGGCGTGCGCCAGATGCTGTTCGGGTTCCGGCAGGGGGCGGGACTGCGGGACACGACGTTCGTCGAACAGTCCCACCTCTGGTTCAACAGCCTGTGGAACACGATCAGCGGGGACCTGACGCTGAGCGCCTAGTGCGGTCCCTTTCCTCAGGTGAGCGCGGGGCCGGCCACCATGATGGCGAGCAGGACGCCGCCGACGGAACTGCACGTGGCGTTCCGCGACTTCGCGCCGATGGCCAGCAGGAGCAGACCGGCGATGCCGGCCGGTCCGTAGTGCCACTGGACGAGCTGCTCGAAGGTGATCACGAACACCGCGGAGAGGAGGCTCAGGAAGGCCATGACATTTCCTCCTTCTTCGGCTGCGGTGATGCTGGTTGGTCCGAGTTGGCGACCAACTCTACTGTAGTTGTGCCCACTTGGTCGCTGGTAATAAACAAGTCATCAACAAGTGCCGCCAAGTGACAGGGAGTTGTACCATTTGGTTCGTGACTGGGGAGCGTGGCAGACATGGCTGACATGGCAGACGCGGCACTGAACGGCGGGGGCAGGCGTTCGCCCCAGGAGATCGCCGACGACCTGCGGGAGCGCATCAGGGCCGGCCGGCTGCGCGCCGGCGAGCGGCTGCCCACGCAGGCGGCGCTCGCCGTCGAGTTCGGCGTGGAGCGCGGCACGGTCCGCCAGGCGCTGCACCTCCTTCAGTCGGACGGCCTCCTGAGCAACATCAGCAAGGGCAGCCCCCCGCGCATCGCCAGCGCCTCCCCGGCCCGGGACGAGCCACGGCCCACCATGGTCGCGCTCGCGCCCCGCCTGGTGGAGGCGTTCGCCCAGCCCAAGGTCCGTATCGACGCCGTCTGCATGACCTCCGAGACGCTGATGCTGGCCCTCGGCGAGCCGCTGCGCCTCATCCACGAGGGCCGGATGCGGCCCGAGTCCATCGACGTACGCATCCTGCTGCCGAGCCGCGACATCGACCTGGCCTTCCCGGTGCCGGTCCCCGACGACACGGACGGCACCGACCGCGCCGACGACGAGGCGGTCCACCAGCGCTGGCTCGCCACGCGCAACGCCCAGGGCCAGGTCCTGCGCCACAACCTGCGCTCCCTGCGCTCCTCGCACGGCATCGACGTCCAGGTCACCTTCCGGGCGCTGCCGTTCACCCCGCCGGTCAAGCTCTACCTGCTGAACGACGCGGAGGCGCTCCTCTCGTACTACATGGTCACGCGCCGGGAGGAGGAGATCGACAGCGGCACCAAGCTGGAGATGTACGCCGCCACCGGCTCGCAGGCCCTGCTGTTCTCCTTCGAGCAGCGCGCGGGCCACCGGGACCGGGCGTTCGTGGAGGAGTCGCAGAAGTGGTTCACCGCCCTCTGGGAAACCATCACCTCCGACCTGACACTCTCCTAGTGACTTCAGATGCGACGAAACAGAGCGTTCCCGTGGCCGAAGTGACGGGAGCGGAGACGGAGTTCGACGGTGCGGGCCGGTCGCTCGCCGATCTGGTCAGGGGCGCACGCCATGTGCTCTTCGACTTCGACGGGCCGATCTGCCGCCTCTTCGCGGGGCGCCCGGCGCCCGTGATCGCCCGCGAGCAGGTCGACTGGCTGGACGCGCAGGGCCTCGGCGAGGTGCTGACCCCGGCGGAGCGCACCGACGGCGATCCGCACAGCGCGCTGCGCAGCCTGGGGCTGCAACGGCCCGACAGCGACCTCGTCATCGAGATGGAGAAACGTCTCACCGAACAGGAGCTCAAGGCGGTCCGCTCCGCCTGGCCCACCGAACACGCGGACCCGCTGATCCGCACCTGGTCCGCGGTCGGCGCCCGCCTCGCCATCACCACCAACAACTCGCCCGAGGCGGCCCGCCGCTACCTGGAGGGCCGCGGCCTCGCCCCCTGCTTCGAGCCCCACATCTACGGCCGCACCCACGACCTCCGCCTGCTCAAACCGGACCCGTACTGCCTCAACCTCGCCCTGCGGGCCCTGGGCGCGGCCCCGGCCGCCGCCCTGATGATCGGCGACGCCCCGACGGACCTGCTGGCCGCACGCGCCGCGGGCGTCCCGTTCCTCGGCTACGCGCGCAACGAGCGCAAGGCCGTGCCGCTGCGCGAGGCGGGCGCCCGCCACGTGATCAGCTCCCTGGAGACCCTCCTCACCATCCTGCGGGGTCCGTAGGACCGCCCGACGCCCCCCGCGGAACCCGTTGCTCCGCGCACGTCAGGTGGAGTTGGCGACCAACTGACGTAGAGTTGACGCAACTTGGCAAGGCGGAAACTTGCCGAGGCGGGACGGGAGTACGTCGCGGTGAACGGCAAGAGCAGCCCCACCCCCAGAGCCACCTCCGACGAGATCGCCGGCATCCTGCGCGAGCGCATCAGAGAAGGCGTCCTCAAGGCGGGTGACCGGCTGCCCACGCAGGCCGCGCTCGCCGAACAGTTCGGCGTGGAGCGCGGTACGATCCGGCACGCGCTGCAGCACCTGCACGCGGACGGCCTCCTGACCAACGTCAGCAAGGGCAGCCCGCCCCAGGTCGCCGCCGCCTCCGCCGCCCCGGCCCCCGGCGGCTCCCGCGCGGCCCGCTCCATCCTCGGCCCCCGCCTCGTCGCCGCCTTCGGGCAGCCCCGCGTACGGGTCGACGTGGCCTGCCTGACGGCCGAGACCCTGATGACCGCGCTCGGCGAACCCCTGCGCCGCGTCTACGAGGGCACCGACCGCCCCGAATCGGTCCGCCTCCGCGTCCTGCTGCCGCTCCTCGACCAGGACCTCGACTACCCCTCGCCCGACAAGGGCTGGGGCCACGACGAGGCCCTGGACCGCGCCGTCAAGGAACGCAGCCGCGCCCAGCGCGCCGCCCAGCAGACGGTCCTCACCAACACGGTCACGGGCCTGCGCCGCAGCGGCATCGACGCCCACGTCACCTTCCGCTACACCCTCGGCACCCCCACCCGGAAGGTCTACCTCCTGAACCGCCGGGTGGCCCTGGTCGGCCACTACATCCCCGGCCGCTTCCTCCGCGAGGTGGAGGACTACGAGGGGGCGAACCCGGTGCCGCTGTGCGATGTGGAGGGGTTCGATACGCCGATGTTCGTGTTCGACGCCGACGACCGCGGGGACGCGGCGGCCTTCGCCCAGGCCGAGCAGGCCATGTTCGACGGCATCTGGGAGCACGTGGCGCGGGCTCAGGCCTGAGCCAGCACCAGGAGCGCGAGCACGACCCCGGTGAACGCCCACGGAGTGGACTTCCGCTCGGCCGACCACAGGAGGGTCAGGACCGCCAGCGCGAAGACGCCGAACACCCCGTACCGGGACTGCAGGAACTGTTCGACGCCATAGCCGATCAGAGGCGTCAGGACGTGCCATACCGGATTCATGTACCCCACCCCTTGTGATGTCGCGTCGCTGCCGTCACCTACTGGTCCAATTGGACTGGTTGACTTGGATGGGTCCTCCCCGGACGGGCAGATCGTTAATCAACGGACATACGTGTACGGGAAGTTGACTGAAACCGGTGTGCGGTTGGGCTGACGGAGGTACGTTCCCCCTGTGGTGAGCGGCCGAGGCGGTTCGAGCGGTGGCAGCGCGGTCTTCCGCGTCGTCGAGGATCTGCGCGCACGGATGGCGGGAGGGGATCTGCCGCTGGGCGCGCCCCTGCCGCCGCAGCGCGCGTTGGCGGACACCTACGACGTCTCGCGCGACACCGTGCAGAAGGCGCTTCAGCAGTTGCGCGACGAAGGCTGGGTCGAGTCCCGGCAGGGCAGCGGTACACGCGTGGTCAAGGCCCAGCAGGTCCAGTCGTACACCGCGAGGGCGGCCAGAAGCGGCCGGGTGACGCTGCGCGAGTTCTTCGACGAGGCGTTCACCCAGGAGGAGCTGGCGCTCGACGTCTTCACCCTGACGTCGGAGTCGCTGGACACCCAGGTCCGCGGGCAGATCGAACGGATCAGGTCCGAGGAGACGCGGCCGCGCGGCGTCACCATCCGGATGCTGCTGCCCTCGGAATCCCTCGACCTGCCGTATCCGCGGGCCATCGAGGACCCGGGCGGCCGTCTGACGGCGCGGCTGCAGAAGAGGCTGCTCGGGATCACCCACCGGCACAGCGGCTCCATCGAGGTGCAGCTCAGGCAGTTGGAGGCCGAGGGCCTGGTGGAGTACGCGCGGGTCGAGATACGCCATGTGGATCTGGCGCCGGCCTTCAAGCTGTACCTGATCAACGGCGCGCAGGCGCTGCACGGCCCGTACGAGGTCCTGGAGCGGCCCATCGTCCTCAGCGACAAGGAGACGGTGGAGGCGCTGGACGTGCTCGGCCTGGGCGCGATGCTCACGCACTACCTCAAGGACGACAACCCGGACTCGCGCGGTTCGGTCTTCGTGGCGGCGTGGCAGGCGTGGTTCGACTCGGTGTGGGAGCACCTGGCGTACTGAATCGGTCGTCGTCCGAACGCGCGCCACGGAAGAGTTGTCTTTACTCCGTCCGTATACGGCAGTCCCGGTCTCAGGATGTGGGCTGTCCCGTCCGGGTTTACTCTGTGGGCCTGTTACGGCCCGATGCATGAGTATCCAGGAGTGACCGGTGGGCGCAGATCTCGCCCTGAGGTCCCAGCAGCCCGACGAGGTCCATGAGGTACGGACGCCGTGGCTGTGGGACAGCGTCGTCGAGGGCGCGCGACGCCGTGGCGAGGAGCTGAGCGGACACCACAACTGCAACCAGGTGGTGCAGCTCTCCGCCGACGAGGCGGCCCTTCTCGGCCGTCCGGCCGGTTCCCGCGTGATGGTCAGACGCCGCAAGAAGGACGCGCCCTCGGTGGTGATCAGGACGTGGCCCGACGAGCGGGCGGTCCTCGACGCGATCGGCGGCACGCTCGGCCACGTACCGCAGTGCCTGGCGCGGCGCGATGACATCGCCGTGCACAGCTATATGGAGGGCACGCCGCTGTCCGGCGTGTGCCGGGACGGGAAGCCGGTCGACTCGCTGCTGATCGACGCCTTCGCCGGTCTGCTCGCGGACATGGCGCGCGTCCCGGAGGAGCGCCTGCCGCCCCGGCCGTCCTACTGGCCCCGCGACCGTGACTGCCGGGGGTTCCTGCGCAGGCTGGCGCTCGCGGCCGACGAGCAGGTGCGCCAGCCCAATTGGGCTGAATACGGTGGACTGTTCGTGGCGCTCGGCGTACCGGAGAACGCCCTGAGGCTGTACGCGGACTGGGCGCCGAAGCTGACCCCGCGTCCGTTCAGCCTCCTCCACGGCGATCTGCACCGGGACAACGTCATCGTCACCTACGACGGCGTGCCGCCGCTGATGTTCGTGGACTGGGAGCTGGCGACGTACGGCGATCCGCTGCACGACCTCGCCGTCCACCTGGTGCGGATGCGCTATCCGCGGGAGCAGTGGACCGAGGTGATCGAGCGCTGGCGGGAGGCGATGCGCCGGGTGCGCCCGGCGGCGGTCGCGGGGCTCGACGAGGACCTGCGGCACTACGTCGACTTCGAGCGCGCCCAGTCCGTGTATCCGGATGTGATCAGGGCGGTCGGATCGCTCGGCGACACCTTCACGCAGAGCGATCTTGAAGCGGCGTCGGAGGAGGTCCACCGGGCCCTGCTCGTGGCCCGGCGGCCGCTGCGGCTGCGGGACGTGCTGGCCACGGACGCGATCGAGCCGCTGCTCTTCCGGTGGCGGGTGGCGCGAGGCTCGCGCCACCGGGGCAGGTTCTTCTCCGCGGCCATCAACTGGCGGCGCGACGACCGCGTGCCCTTGCGGGCGCCCTTCTCCGAGGCGGAGGTCGAGGCGGCCCTGTGGGCGGAGGGCGCGGCGACCGCGCGGCAGATCTTCAAGGGCACCGCCCACCTCGGCACGGTGGTGGAGGTCGGCGGCTACGACGCCCCCGTCATGGTCCGCCGGAAGGTGGGCACGGACAGCCCGATCGAGCCGCGGTTCCTCGCCGAGCACGCGGTCCTGCGGGCCATCGAGGACGCGGGCGTGGCCGTGCGGGTGCCCAAGGTGCTGGCCCTGGGCGAGAGCGACTTCGACGAGCCGTTCACGATCCACACGTACGTGGGCCCGGCCGAGGCGGGACTGCGCCCGGCCCATCCGGTGCACGGACTGCTCCTCGGCGAGGCCCATGACCTCGTCGACCAGTTGGCGAGGCTGACGGAGGTCGATCCGGGGCCGTTGGCGCAGGACATGGCGGGCTCCGGCTTCCACGGATGGCTCTGCGGCCGGCTCGTGGAGATGGTCGCCGGACTGTCGCGCACGACGAAGGACCTGGCGGCCCGCCTCGGCCTGCCGGACGCCACCGGGCTGGACGAGCGCCTGCGCCGGCACGAGGTGCGCGAGCGCCCGAACGTCCTGCTCCACGGCGACCTCAACCCGTGGAACCTGGTGCGGGGCGAGCGCGGCTTCGGCCTCACCCTCATCGACTGGGAGATGGCCATGGTGGGCGACCCGCTCTACGACCTCGTGCGCCACATCCACCTCACGCCGACGACGCGCGAGATCCGGGACCGGATGTACGCCCGCTGGCGGCGACTGCTCCCGGCCGCCCACACGGCCGGCTGGGAACAGGACGTGCCCGTGTACCAGGGCCTGGAGATCGTCCGCTCCGCCTACGTGGACCTGGACCGGCTCGTCACCGGGTCCGGCCTCGACGCCCCGAACGTCCGGCGCGCCGTGGGCTCGTACACGACGACGCTCCACAAGGCCCTGAGGTGGCTGGACATGCCCCGCGGCTCCTGGACGGCGGCCAACCCGTACCTCGCCCTCGCGCTGCCGCACGCGGAGCCGGGACCCGTACCCTCCTGACCATGACCACCCCCGCCCCCGGCCTCCGTGAGCGCAAGAAGCAGCGGACTCGGCAGACGCTTTCCGATGTCGCTGTGCGGCTGTTCCTGGAGAGGGGGTACGACAAGGTGTCCGTCGCGGAGGTCGCGGCGGCGGCGGAGGTGTCGAAGCCGACGTTGTTCCGGTACTTCCCGGCCAAGGAGGACCTGGTGCTGCACCGGTTCGCCGATCACGAGGACGAGGCGGCCCGGGTCGTGGCGGGCCGGGGTGACGGGGAGGCGCCGGTCGAGGCGTTGCGGCGGCATTTCCTGGCGGGGCTCCGGCGCCGGGACCCGGTGACCGGGCTGTGCGATCACCCGGACGTGCTCGCGTACCAGGAGCTGTTGTACGGGACGCCGTCCCTGGTGGCGCGGTTGTACGGGTACCGGGAGCGGTCGGAGCTGGCGTTGGCCAAGGCGCTGGGCGGACCGGCCGTCGAGGCGCGGCTCGCCGCCGGGCAGATCGTCGCGGTGCAGCGCATCCTCGCCGAGGAGAACGTGCGGCGGATCCGGGACGGGGAGGCGGCGGACGCGGTGGAGGCGGACGCGGTGCGCGCCGCCGAGGCCGGGTTCGGGCAGTTGGTGGCGGGGTTGCCGGGGCGGTTCGGCGGGGGCGGCGGGCGGAGCGCCCCGATGTAGGGCTGTCGCGGTTCGAGTTCGGGTTTCACTTCCGGGTCTGAGTAAAAGATTTAACCGGGTTGCGTTTTCGGGGTACCGTGGACGCATGGACCAGTCCTCCCTCCATGCCGAACGCCGTTTCCACGACACCTGCCGCGCCGCCCTCACCGCCATGGTCGAAGGGGCCGACGAACAGGTCGTCATCGGGGAGAACGCCTCCGCCTCCGGTGCCGACGCCGAAGTCCTCGGATACCAGCTCCGCAGTCTCGCCAAAGGGCTCAAGGAGCTGCCGCGCGGGCCGCTGTTCTTCGGGCGGCTCGACTTCGGCCCTGCCGGTGAGCACGCCGGGCAGAGCTACCACGTCGGGCGGCTGCGGATCACCGAGCACCCGGCCGCGCCGCCCCTCGTCGTCGACTGGCGGGCGCCGGTGTCCCGGGCCTTCTACCAGGCGGGCGTCAACGATCCACAGGGTGTGGACGTACGGCGCCGGTTCGGCTGGGCGCCGGGCAGCCCGGGCGACTCCGCCGACCTGACCAGCATGGAGGACGAGCGGCTCGGCGCCGGGGAGGACGGCGGCGGCAGCCGGATCCTCGCCGGGGAGATCGAACGGCCCCGGGTCGGCCCCATGCGGGACATCGCCGCCACCATCCAGCCCGACCAGGACGACCTGGTGCGGGCCGGGATCGGCACGTCGTTGTGCGTGCAGGGCGCGCCCGGCACCGGCAAGACCGCCGTGGGGCTGCACCGGGCCGCGTACCTCCTCTACACGTATCCGCAGCGCATCCAGCGCGGCGGACTGCTGGTCCTCGGGCCCAACCGGACCTTCCTGACCTACATCTCCGCCGTGCTCCCCGCCCTCGGGGAGAGCGGGGTGCGGCAGTCGACCGTCGAGGAGCTGGTCGAGCGGGGAGGGGCGGCCCGGGACGACAGCGACCTCGCCGCCGTCGTCAAGCACGACGTGCGGATGGCGGAGGTGCTGCGCCGCGCGCTCTATGCCCGGGTCTCACCCGACGCCGCCCCCGACGGGCTCACCGTGCCCGACGGGTCCTACCGCTGGCGCGTACCGCTCACCGAACTCCGGCGCATCGTGGCCGACGTACGCGAGGAGGAGCCGCCGTACGCCATGGGGCGCGAGCGTGTACGCGACCGGGCCGTGCGGCTTGTGCGGGAGCGGGCCGAGCGGCGCGGTGTCGCGGTGACCAACGCCTGGCTGCGGAAGATCGGGCGGTCACGGGCCGTACGGGAGTACGTGGACGCCGTCTGGCCCCGGGTCCGCCCCGAGGAGGTGCTGTGGCGGCTGCTGTCCGACCCCGGGGAGCTGGCCGCCGCCGCGGAGGGGGTGCTGGACGGTGACGAGCAGAAGGCGTTGCTGTGGGACCGGCCCTCACGTTCGTACAAGTCCGCGAAGTGGTCCGCCGCGGACCTTGTGCTGCTCGACGAGGTCGCCGGGCTGATCGAACGTCCTGAGGGGTACGGGCACATCGTCGTCGATGAGGCGCAGGACCTCTCGCCGATGCAGGCGCGGGTCGTCGCCCGGCGCGCCGCGTTCGGGTCGCTGACCGTGCTCGGGGACCTCGCGCAGGGGACCACGCCGTGGGCTGCGCGGAACTGGGGTGAACTCCTGGGTCACCTGGGCAAGCCCGGGGCCGACGTGGTGGCGTTGACCACCGGGTTCCGGGTGCCGGCCGGGGTCGTCGAACTGGCGAACCAAGTGCTGGAGCGCATCGACGTCGACGTGCCCGCGGCGCGGTCGCTGCGCCGGGACGGCGAGGTGCGGGTCGAACGCGTCGGCGTCCAGGACGTGGCGGGCGGGGTGGTGCGGGCGGTGCGGCGGGCGCTGACGTACGAGGGGTCGGTCGGGGTGATCGCGGCGGAGGGGGACGTGGCGGGGGTTCGCTCGGCGCTGACCCGGGCCGGTGTGCGGGTGGCCGGGGTGGGGGAGCTCGGGGCGCGGGTCGCGGTGCTCGGGGCCGGGGAGGTCAAGGGGCTGGAGTACGACCACGTCGTTGTGGTGGAACCGGCGGCGGTGGTGGGAGGGGAGGTGCGGGGGTTGGAGCGGCTGTATGTCGTGCTGACCCGGGCGGTTTCGCGGCTGGATGTTGTGCATGGGCGGGCGTTGCCGTTCGCTCCGCGGTAGGGGCGGGGTGCCTCCGGGGTGGCCCGGTCTGTTTGTTCGCGGGTGCGGGTGTGTTGTGGCTGGTCGCGCAGTTCCCCGCGCCCCTGAGGGGGCTGTCCCGGTTGGTTTGTTGGGTGGGTGCGGGTGTGTCGTGGCTGGGCGCGCAGTTCCCCGCGCCCCTGGCCGGGTTGTCCTTGGCGGCGTCTCACGCCCTCTGCCGTGGGCGGCGGGTGGGGGACGGGGTTGGGGTGGAGAGGTGGCCTGTGGTCAGGTGGGTCAGGAGGCGGAGGAACGTCTCCCTGTCGGCCGGGGGGAGCGCGGCCAGTGCCTCCTCGTGGACCCGGTCCACGATCTCCTGGCTGCGCGCCGCCGTCCGCGCGCCCTCCTCCGTCACCGCGATGATCCGCGCCCGCCGGTCCGTACTGGAGGGGCGGCGCTCCGCGAGCCCCGCCTTCTCCAGCGCGTCGACGGTCACCACCATCGTCGTCTTGTCCATGTCGCCGATCTCGGCCAACTGGTTCTGCGTGCGCTCCTCCTCCAGCGCGTGCACGAGCACGCAGTGCATGCGCGCCGTCAGGCCGATCTCGGCGAGCGCCGCCGCCATCTGCGTCCGCAGCACGTGACTGGTGTGGTCCAGGAGGTAGGAGAGGTCGGGCCTGGTCCGGGTGGGGGCGGGCGTCATGGCGGTCATGGCCTTCAGGGTAGTCGCCTTCGCGGTCACGATCCCGTGAAAGATAGTCTGCAACGGAACTATCTGTTACGGTCATTCCGTCGTCGCCGCCCGGAGGGGGTGGTGGCCCGACCCAGGAGGACCGTTCGCCGTGTCCGCCCCGCCCGTCACCGAAGCCGCGCGACCCGCGCCGCCCCGCCCCCGTTCCCGCTGGCTCGCCCTCGGCGTCATCGCCACCGGAACGCTGATGATCATCCTCGACGGCTCCATCGTCACCGTCGCCCTCCCCGCCATGCAGGAGGACCTCGGCCTCTCGCCCGGCGGCCTGAGCTGGGTGGTCAACGCCTACCTCATCGCCTTCGGGAGCCTGCTCCTGCTCGCCGGACGCCTCGGCGACCTCGTGGGCCGCAAGCGGATGTTCCTGACCGGCACCGCCGTGTTCACCGCCGCCTCGCTCCTCGCGGGGTTCGCCACCGGCTCCGCCGTGCTGCTCGCCGCCCGGTTCCTGCAAGGGGTCGGCAGCGCCATGGCCGCCGCCGTCGGGCTCGGCATCCTGGTCACCCTCTTCACCGACCCGCGCGAACGGGCCCGCGCCATCGGCGTGTTCAGCTTCACCGGCGCCGCCGGGGCCTCAATCGGGCAGGTGCTCGGCGGCGTACTGACCGACGCCCTCGACTGGCACTGGATCTTCTTCGTCAACCTGCCCATCGGCGCCGCCGTCCTCGCCCTCGCCCTGCCCGCGCTCCCCGCCGACCGCGGCCTCGGACTGCGCGCGGGCGCCGACGCGTGGGGCGCGCTGCTGATCACCGGCGGGCTGATGCTCGGCATCTACGGCGTCGTGAAGATCGAGGAGTACGGGGCCTGGTCGGCGCAGACGGTGGGGTCGGTCGGCGGCTCGCTCGCCCTGATCGCCGGGTTCGGTGTGCGGCAGAGCCGGGCGCGCACGCCGCTCATGCCGTTGCGCGTCCTGCGCTCGCGCGCCGTCGTCGGCGCGGGCGTCACCCAGATCCTCACGCTCGCCGCGATGTTCGCCTTCCAGGTGCTCGCCGCGCTCTACATGCAGCGGGTCCTGGGGTACGGGGCCCTCGCGACCGGCCTCGCCATGCTGCCCGCCGCCGTCATGATCGGGGCGGTCTCGCTCGGTGCGTCGGCGCGGCTCGCCCACCGTTTCGGGGAGCGCCAGGTGCTCCTCGCCGGACTCGTGCTGCTCGCGGGCGCCCTCGGCTATCTCGCGCGGGTGCCCGTCCACGGCTCGTACGTCCCTGATCTGCTCCCCGTGATGCTGCTGATCTCCGGCGGCGGGCTGGTCCTGCCGGCGCTCGCCGGGCTCGGCATGTCGGCGGCGGGGGAGGAGGACGCGGGCCTCGCCTCCGGCCTCTTCAACACCACCCAGCAGATCGGCATGGCGCTCGGCGTCGCCGTCCTGTCCACGCTCGCCGCGTCCCGCACGGGCACGCTGCTCGCCGGGGGAGCCGCCCGGGAGACGGCCCTGACCAGCGGATACCGGCTCGCGTTCGGCGTCGGGGCCGGACTGATCGGGGCGGCGTTCCTGGTGGCGCTGCTGGTGCTGCGCGCACCCGATCCCCGTAAGGCAAGCCGCGTAGCCCCAGCCAGCGATCCGCGTAAGCCCCGTAGGCCGCCTAAGGCCGCCTAAGGCCACCTGAGCCACCGAAGAAGGAGACCCCCATGCCCGGCCCCGCCCCCCGTTCCCTCACCGAGCCCGAGCTGTCGGAGATCCTCGAAGAGGGCGGCTTCGGCACCCTCGCGAGCGTCCGCTCCACCGGCCACCCGCACCTGTCCACGGTCCTGTACCACTGGAGCCCGGCCGAGCGCCTGCTCCGTGTCTCCACCACCCAGGACCGCCTCAAGCCGCGCCACTACCGCGCCGACCCGCACGCCGCGCTCCACGTCCGACGCGACGACTTCGCCTTCGCCGTGGCGGAGGGCGAGGCGGAGGTGACGGCCCCGAGCACGACACCCGGCGACACGGTCGGCCGCGAACTCCTGACCATGGCACGGCAGTTCGTCGAGGAGGGCGCCGAGGAGGAGTTCTACGCGGAGATGGTCGCCGAGCGCCGGGTCGTCCTCCGGATCGCGGTGACGCGCCTGTACGGCACGGCGCTCGACGGGGTGGCCGATCAGTCGTGAGCCGGTACGACGTCGGCGACCACGCAACTGATGTTGTCGGGGCCTCCGGCCGCGTTGGCCAGGTCGACCAGGGCGCGTACCGCGTGCTCGGGCTCGGGTGTCCCGGTCAGGACCCGGCGGATGTCGTTCTCCGGGACCACGGTCGACAGCCCGTCCGAGCAGAGCAGGTAGCGGTCACCGGGGCGGGCCTCGTGCGGGCGCAGGTCCAGGGCGGTGGCGTCGTCGCCTTCGGGGGCCGCGCCCAGGGCCCGTACGAGAAGGGAACGCCGCGGGTGGGTGAGCGCCTCCTCGGGAGTGAGGCGGCCCTCGTCGACCATTGACTGCACCAGCGTGTGGTCGTGCGTGATCTGGAACAGTTCGCCGTCGCGCAGCAGCCGGACGCTGGTGTCCCCGATGTGGACGAGGGCCAATTGGGCGCCGGGGCCGGTGCGGAGGAGCGCGGTGAGGGTCGTGCCGGCGGGGTCCGGTCCCGTGACGGCGTCGGCGACCGCGTCCTGGAGCGCGTTGAGGAGTTCACCGGCCGGGACGGTGCCGCCCTCGCCGCCGTACCGTTCCGCGTCGAACTGCTGGAGCGCGTCGACCGCGGCGGCGCTCGCCCGCGCTCCCGACGGCCCGAACCCGTCGGCGACGGCGAGCAGGCGCGGGCCCGCGTAGGCGGTGTCCTGGTTGGCCTCGCGGACCAGGCCCCGGTCGCAGAGGGCGGCGTAACGGATGCCCAGGGGTTCGGTGGTGCTCGTCGGCATGTCGGAGTCCTTCCGTGACAGGTGGTCGACGAGGAAGGCGGCCAGGTCCCGGCGGGCGGCGGTGTCGGCCTCGACCCGCGCCCAGTACGCGCGGATCTCCTCGGCCGCCGCGCCCGGAGGCAGCGCGCACACCTCCGCGATCCGGGCGAGCGGCATCCCGATCCGCCGCAGCCAGGCCACGAGCCGCGCCCGCTCCAACTGTCCGCGCTCGTACAGGCGGTAGCCGGTGACGGGGTCCACGCGCGCCGGGGGCAGCAGCCCCAGTTCGTCGTAGAGCCGCAGCGCCTTCGGCGACAGCCGGGACGCCCGTGCGAACGCGCCGATGGTCAGCAGCGTCATGCCCGTTCCTCCGCACTTCCTCCTCGTACCGGGCGTGCCGCCCGGTCCTCCCGATGCTGGGTCTTTCCCCAAGGGCAAGGTCAACGCCGGGAGTTCGCGTGGCGTGGAACACTTTTGCAAGCACTCGCTTGCAAGAGTTAGCGCGGGTGCGGCACCATCGGCGTATGGCATCGCTCAACGTCGTCGGGAATCTCGGCGAGTACCTGCGCGAGCAGCGCCGGAACGCGCAGCTCTCGTTGCGTCAGCTCGCGGACGCCGCCGGTGTGTCCAATCCGTACCTGAGCCAGATCGAGCGCGGGTTGCGCAAGCCGAGCGCGGAGGTGCTGCAGCAGGTCGCGAAGGCGCTGCGGATCTCCGCCGAGACGTTGTACGTACGCGCCGGGATCCTCGACGCGGAGCGGGAGCGGGACGACGTGGAGACGCGTGCGGTGATCCTTGCCGACCCCTCGCTCAATGAGCGCCAAAAGCAGGTGCTGTTGCAGATATACGACTCGTTCCGGCATGAGAACGGAACGCATGAGAACGGGACACGTGAGAACTCGACGCGTGAGAACCCGACGCGTGACGACGGCGATGCCCAGCCCTCGACGACGTAAGCAGATGTGATCCGGGAGGACCACGCAATGGCCATCAAGGACGACCTGCGCAAGACCTTCTCCGACCCGACCCCGCTCTACTTCGCGGCCGGAACGGCCGAGTTGGCGTTCCAGCAGGCCAAGAAGGTGCCCCAGCTCGTGGAGCAGTTGCGGGCCGAGGCGCCCGCGCGCTTCGAGGCCGTGCGCAACACCGACCCCAAGGACGTGCAGGACAAGGCCGCCGCGCGCGCCAAGGAGGCGCAGGCGGTCGTCACGTCGAAGTTCAGCGAGTTCGTGGCCACCCTCGACACCGATCTGAAGAAGCTCACCGAGAGCGCCCAGGACCTCGCCCTGCGCGGGGTGGGTCTCGCCGCCGAGGCCGCCGTCAAGGCGCGCGAGGCGTACGAGAAGGTCGCCGAGCACGGCGAGGAGGCCGTGAAGGCGTGGCGCGGCGAGGCCGCCGAGGAGATCAACGAGATCGCCGTGGCCGTCGAGCCGGACCCGGAGCCCCGGCCGGAGACCGCGACCGCGAGCGCCGCCGCCCCGGCCGCCGAGAAGCCCGCGACCGCGAAGAAGGCCCCCGCCACCGCCAAGAAGGCGCCGGCGAAGAAGACCACCACCGCGAAGAAGGACCCGGAGAGCGGCGAGAGCACGCCGGGCGCCTAGCAGCGACCCGCAGCGTCACGAGCCGGGCACGAGGCGCGTGCCCGGCTCGTTGTGCGGGTACGGTGGCCGCAGGTCACGGGAACTGTCGGACGATTTTGGTGGTGGCGTTGTGCTGATGCAGGGGTTCGCCAATGTGATGTGGCTGCTGAGCCTTGCGCTGATCGCCTTCAGCGGCTTCGCGCTCGTCGACGCCGCCATCAGGCGCGAGGACGCCTACCGCGCCGCCGACAAGAAGACCAAGCCGTTCTGGCTGATCATCCTCGGGCTCGCGTTCGTGGTGAACCTGCTCTTCCCGATCCTGTCGTTCCTGCCGATCATCGGGCTGATCGCGACCATCGTCTACATGGTGGACGTGCGGCCCGCCGTCCGGCAGATCACCGGCGGCGGGGGCCGCAGGGGGCGTGGCTCCAGCAGCGACGGCCCGTACGGTCCGTACAACGGCGGCCGCTGACCCTTTTAGAAGCTAGAAGCTAGAAGCTCAGCGGGCTCAGCGGTCGAGCAGCAGGACCGCCACGTCGTCCGTCAGATCGCCGCCGTTGAGGTCGCGGACCTCGTTCATGGCGGCTTCCAGAAGCTCCTCGCCGTCCAGGCCGTCCGCCTGCCGCCGGCGGATCAGTTCGACCATGCCCTCCTGGCCGAGGCGCTGATTGCCCTCGCCGATCCGGCCCTCGATGAGGCCGTCCGTGTAGAGCATCAGGCTCCAGGACGCGCCCAGCTCGACCTGTGTGCGCGGCCAGCGCGCGTTCGGCAGCAGACCGAGCGCCGGGCCGCCGTTCTCGTACGGGAGCAGTGTCGCGGGTCGCCCCGCGCTGGTGAGCAGCGGTGCCGGGTGGCCCGCCAGGCACAGGCCCGCGCGGCGGCCGTCCGGGCTTATGTCCACCATGCACAGGGTCGCGAAGATCTCCTCGCTCTCCCGTTCGTGCTCCAGGACCTGCTGGAGCGTGGAGAGCAGCGCGTCGCCGCACAGCCCCGCGAACGTCAACGCCCGCCACGCTATGCGCAGTTCGACGCCGAGCGCGGCCTCGTCGGGGCCGTGGCCGCAGACGTCGCCGATCATCGCGTGGACCGTGCCGTCCGGGGTGCGGACGGTGTCGTAGAAGTCGCCGCCGAGCAGCGCGCGGGAGCGGCCGGGCCGGTAGCGGGCGGCGAACCGCAGGGGCGCGCCGTCGAGCAGCGGCGTCGGCAGCAGGCCGCGCTCCAGGCGGGCGTTCTCCTGGGCGCGGATGCGGGACTCGGTGAGCTTGCGCTGGGCGATGTCGGCGCGTTTGCGTTCGACGGCGTAGCGGACGGCGCGGCCGAGGAGGCGCGCGTCCAGCTCGTCGCGGAACAGATAGTCCTGGGCGCCGACCCGGACCGCCTCGGCGGCGCGCTCGGCGTCGCCCGACGTGGTCAGCGCGAGCACGGCGTGGCGCGGCGCGAGGCGCAGGACGTGCCGGAGGGTCGCCAGCTCGTCGGTGTCCGCGTCCGTGTCGGGACCGGCGCCCGTACCGGGCCTCGCGCCGGGCGTGGGCAGCGCGAGGTCGAGCAGGACGCAGTGCACGTCATGGGTGAGCAGCCGCTCGGCCTCGGTGAGGTTGCGGGCGGTGCGCACGCGCAGCGGCCGTCCGGCGGCGTCGGGCAGCTCCGGGATGCTGAACGGGCCGGCCGGGTCGTCCTCGATCACCAGGAGCGTGAGGACGGACTCGGTCGTGGTCCTGGCCGGGGCGGTGCCCGTCGTCGTGGCGGCGGGCGCCTCGGCGGTGGCGCGGGTGGTCGTCTGCGGTCGGGGCGGTTCCGCGGCCTGTGTGGTCGCTCCGGTCGGCGCGGCGTGAGCCTGACCACCTTCCACGGCGGGGATCGCTCTCTGCCGCGGTACGGGTACGGGCATCGCTCGGTTTCCTTCCCTCCCCCGAGGGCGTGGTGCGACGAAGGTCGTCGTCACCAGACGGGGACCTTAGCGGTACCCGGCTCGTCAGCGGAATGGCGAACGGCGCACGGCCAGCGTCATATGCCGGGGCAGGGGCCGGAATTGGGCAGGTCGCGGACCTGCCCGGATGCGGGGGAATGACGAACATCACGCCGGAGCGCCGGAACCGGGCGCGCCCGTGTGCACCCGCGTGTGCTCGGTCACGTGCCCCAGCTCACCCCCGTGGGGGAGAGGGGCGCGGGGAACGTACGGGTTCAGGCGTCGGGCCGTACGACCCCGAGGATCTCCATGGAACCGGCGCCCGCGACCGTCACGTCCCGTCCCGGGCGGGGGGCGTGGACGATCGACCCGTCGCCTATGTACATCCCGACGTGGCTGGCGTCGGCGAAGTAGATGATGAGGTCGCCGGGGCGCATGTCCTTCACGTCGACGTGCTTGAGCCGCTTCCACTGCTCCTGCGAGGTGCGCGGGATGGGGGTCCCGGCCGCCGCCCACGCCTGCGAGGTGAGGCCGGAGCAGTCGAACGACTTGGGGCCCTCGGCGCCCCACACGTACGGCTTGCCGATCTGGGCGGTCGCGTACCGCACCGCTTCCTTGCCGGCCTGCGTGGCCGTGCCGTCGACGTCCTTGAGGGCGCCCGAGGAGAGCCACGCGGTCTGCGCCTTCTCGGCCGCCTCTGCCTCCAGCTCGGCGAGCCGCTCGCGCTCCTTCTGCTCGAGCCTGCTCTCCAGCGCCTGGGCTTCCTTGATCTGCTTCTCGATCCGCTTCTTCGCGGCGGCCTTCTTCTTGCGCCCCTGCTCCAGGTCCTTCCACTTGGCGGAGGCGTCGGCCGCGTACCCGGCGAGGTCCTTCTGGGCCTGTTCGAGCTGCTGGAGCAGGTTCTTCGTGGCGAGCTGGCCCTGGTGCATCCGGCCCGCGTTGTCGAGGAACTGCTGGGGGTCGCCGGAGAGCAGGAACTGCGCCTCGCGGGGGACACCGCCCGTGCGGTACTGCTCGCGGGCCGCCGCGGCCGCGCCGGCCTCCAGGCGGTCCAGCCGCTCCTGGCCCGCCGCGATCTTCCTGGCCAGCTTCACGATCTCGACGGACTGCTGGTCGGCCTTCTCCTCCGCCGCGTTGTACGCGTCCGTGGCGACCGCGGCGTCGTGGTACAGCTTCTCGATCTTCTTGCGGACGGCTTCGAGGTCCTTGGTCTCGACCGTGGCCGAAGCGGACGGGGACGGCGCGGACGCGGACGGCGACGGGCCCGGGGAGGCGGGCGGTGCCGGTGCCGCGAAGGCCGCGCCCGGTGCCGTAAGGACGGTCACGGCGCAGACCAGCGCCACGGCCGCCATCGTCATCGTGCTCCGCTTGCTCATCCGCTCCGCCCCCACAGCCACGACCGACCGCACCTGATTTACCGTCAGTAACATGTGTGCGCTCCGGGGATCGTGCCACGTGAGCGCCGAATGCGACAGACCCCGCACGGTGTGACGAACGGAACGGGCTGATCGTTCCCGGGAACGGGTGAACGCCCGTGGTTCAGCCGGTGAACGGCCCGCGCGGTGCCAACGCCTCCCACTCGACCGTCAGTTCGCCCTGCCGCCATCGCCCCGGCCCGTCCACGACCGGCCACGCCTCCGACAGGGCCCGCGCCGTGCGGATCCAGCGCTGGCGCGCCCCGTACGAGGCGTAGGGGGCCGCGGCGGCCCAGGCGCGGTCGAAGTCGCGGAGGAAGGCATGGACCGGTTCGCCGGGCACATTGCGGTGGATCAGCGCCTTGGGCAGGCGCTCGGCGAGGTCGGAGGGGGTGTGCAGGGAGCCGAGCCGGGTCGCGAACGTCACCGTGCGCGGACCCTCCGGACCCAGGGCCACCCACACGTGCCGCCGCCCGATCTCGTCGCAGGTCCCCTCGACCAGGAGGCCGCCCGGCGCGAGCCGCCCGCACAGCCGCTCCCAGACCCCGGCGACCTGGTCCTCGTCGTACTGGCGGAGCACGTTCGCGGCGCGGATCAGCAGGGGCGGCGTGGTGAGGGGCAGCTCGAAGCCGCCGTGGCGGAAGGTGAGCCCCTCGCGCTCGTACGGCTTCGCGGCCGCGACCCGCGCCGGTTCGATCTCGATGCCGACCACGCGCGCGTGGGGCGCGGTCCCGCGCAGGCGGGCGAGCAGCTCGACGGCGGTCCAGGGCGCCGCCCCGTAGCCGAGGTCGACGGCGACCGGGTCGTCGGCGCGGCGCAACGCGGCGCCGTGCGTGGCGGCGATCCAGCGGTCCATGCGGCGCAGCCGGTTGGGGTTGGTGGTTCCCCGCGTCACCGTTCCCACGGGACGGGAAGGGGTACGCGGGTTCATGGCTACGAGGGTATGCGGTGCGGGCGAAGGGATTTTGGTTGAGACCCGAACGGTAATGATTCGGCAAACTGGAAATGGAGGCGGACCTTCCGGTGTTGCCGCTCTTGGAAGAGGGCTCCTGCCCTCTCCGCGTCGTGCCCGGAGCACCGCAGGCTCCACCGTCCGTACGCCCCACCGAGGAGGGCCCGCCACGTGAGCCAGTACGTGACCAGGTTCCGCCGCTCCGGTTCCGGGGCGCCCGCGGCCCGGCTGCGCTTCCCCGGCGGCTCCCGGCGCCCCCGCCGGATCGCCATGCTCAGCGTGCACACCTCCCCCCTGCACCAGCCCGGCACGGGCGACGCGGGCGGCATGAACGTCTACATCGTGGAGCTGGCCAAGCGCCTCGCCGCGATCAACATCGACGTCGAGATCTTCACCCGGGCCACCACCGGCGGCCTGCCGCCCGAGGTCGAGCTGGCCCCCGGCGTCCTCGTCCGCCACGTCGACGCGGGCCCCTACGAGGGCCTCGCCAAGGAGGAGCTGCCCGCCCAGCTCTGCGCCTTCACGCACGGCGTCATGCAGGCGTGGGCGGGCCACCGCCCCGGCTACTACGACCTCGTGCACTCGCACTACTGGCTCTCCGGCCACGTCGGCTGGCTCGCCGCCGAGCGCTGGGGCGTCCCGCTCGTCCACGCCATGCACACCATGGCCAAGGTCAAGAACGCGGCGCTCGCCGAGGGCGACACCCCCGAGCCGCCCGCCCGCGTCATCGGCGAGACCCAGATCGTCCGCGCCGCCGACCGCCTCATCGCCAACACCGCCGAGGAGCGCGACGAACTGGTCCGGCACTACGACGCCGAGCCCGCCAAGGTCGCCGTCGTCCACCCCGGCGTCAACCTGGACCGCTTCCGCCCCGCCGACGGCCGCGCCGCCGCCCGCGCCCGCCTCGGCCTGCCCCAGGACGCGCTCGTGCCGCTCTTCGCGGGCCGCATCCAGCCCCTCAAGGCCCCCGACATCCTGCTCAGGGCCGTCGCCGTCCTCCTCGACGAGCGGCCCGAGCTGCGCGCGCGGATCGTCGTCCCGGTCGTCGGCGGCCCGAGCGGCAGCGGCCTCGCCAAGCCCGCCGCCCTGCAGAAGCTCGCCGCCCGCCTCGGCATCGCCGACGTCGTCCGCTTCCACCCGCCGGTCGGCCAGGACCAGCTCGCGGATTGGTTCCGCGCCGCGTCCGTGCTCGTCATGCCGTCGTACAGCGAGTCGTTCGGGCTCGTCGCCATAGAGGCGCAGGCCGCGGGGACGCCCGTACTGGCCGCCTCGGTCGGCGGCCTGCCCGTCGCCGTACGGCATGACGAAACGGGCTTCCTTGTCGACGGTCACGAACCTGCCCGCTACGCGCGCGTGCTGCGCGAATTCGCCGACCACCCCCACCTCGTGGACGCGATGGGCGCCGCGGCGGCCCGGCACGCGAAGGACTTCGGCTGGGACGCCTCGGCGGCGCGGACCGCCGACGTCTACACGGCCGCCATGCAGGAACACCGCCGTCACGTACCCTCGCACCATGGCTGACCACTCCACCGCCGCCGAGACCGTCGAGTCCGTGCTCAAGGACGCCGAGCTGGAGTGGGAGAACCCCGAACCGGGCGCGTACGTCGTCAAGCTCCCCGGCACCCGCAAGCTCTCCACGACGCTCTCGCTCCGCGTCGGCCGGCACAGCCTCTCGCTGAACGCCTTCGTGATCCGCCACCCCGACGAGAACGAGGCGGGCGTCCACCGCTGGCTCCTGGAGCGCAACCTCCGCCTGTACGGCGTGAGTTACGCGGTCGACCAGCTCGGCGACATCTACCTCACCGGCAAACTGCCGCTCGCCGCCGTCGCCCCCACCGAGCTGGACCGCCTGCTCGGCTCGGTCCTGGAGGCGGCCGACGGCGCGTTCAACACCCTCCTCGAACTCGGCTTCGCGAGCGCGATCCGCAGGGAGTACGAGTGGCGGGTGTCGCGCGGCGAGTCGACACGGAACCTGGACGCGTTCACGCACCTGATCGAGCGCCCGTCGAAGTAACGGCGGACGCTGGGCCGCTGGGGTCAGCTCAGCGCGACCATCCGCACGACGGTGACGGTCAGCACGGTCCCCGACACGTAGTACAGGACGATCGCCCCGCCGATCGTGGCCTCGCGGCGGTCCCGCTCACCGGCGACCGAGCTGGACCCGTGCCCGTACGGATCGTGTGCCAGAGTGCGCCCCATCTCGGCGCGGAACGCGTCCCCGTTCGCCATCTTGGCCAGGGTGTCGTCCGCGGGCGGCGCGTACGCGATACGGCAGGCGCTGCGCCTGCGACGACGACTCAAGCCGGGCCCCGCCTCTCCGCCTCGTCCCGGGCGAGCCGCGCGAGGATCGCGTCGGCCTCCGGATCGGGCACGGCCTCCAGCATCCAGTGGCGCATCACGGCGTGGATCTCGCCGATCCCGGCCGCGTTGATGGCACGGTCGAACTCCGTGCGGCGCTTCAGCGGGAGCGCGGCGCGGATCGCGGGGATGCTGTTGGGCACGTCGACCTCGACACCGGCGACGAGGGTTCTGGGCGGGTCTTCCGCCCTGCCCACGCCGGTGCCCGCGCCCGTGCTGTCGGTCCTGGCGACTTCGGACATGTACGGCTCCGTACCCGTCGGGAGGCCGGGTCAAGCGGGGGTGTTGGTGACGGCGGCCGTGGTGTCGACGGGGCTTCCCGCGGCGACCCGGTTCCCGTCGAGCCCGCGCATCAGCATCCAGTACCCGACCGACGTGACGGTCCCGAGCGCCGCGCACCCGGCCCACAGCCAGCCCGCGCCCGCCGAGTCGAGGACCCAGCCGCCGACGAGCGGGGCGACGAGCGCCGCCGCGGACCACGAGGTCGTATAGACGCCCTGATACCGCCCGCGCCCCTCGGCGGGGGCCAGCTTCGCCACGAGCCCGGACTGGGTCGGCGCGTTGACCATCTCGCCGAGCGTCCACACGGCCACGGTCAGGGCGTACGTGAGGACGGACCCAGCGAACGCGGTGAGGGCGAAGCCGAACCCGATGAGGAGCGAGGAGACGGTCAACAGCCGCCCCGGGTCCCGGCGTTCGATGAACCGGGTGAGCGGGATCTGGAGCGCGACGATGATGACCCCGTTGACCGCGGCGACGAGCCCGACATCGGAGCTGGACAGCCCTTCCTGCCCCATGACGATGGGCAGCCCGACCGAGCTCTGCGTGAAGACGACGGCGACGAGGAACGACAGCCCGACCATGAGCATGAAGCGCCGGTCACGCAGCACGGTGACCATGGTGACGGCGGGACCGGCCACGGAGGGGGCCGATGAGCTGACGCCCTTCCGGGTGTCCGGCCGGGTCTCCTTGACCTTGACGAAGACGACGAGGGCGCAGGCGAGCGTCATGCCGGCCTCGACGAGGAACCCGACGGTATAGCTCTGTGCGACGAGAAAACCCGCGTACACGGACGAGACGGCGAACCCGAGGTTGATCGCCCAGTAGTTGAGCGAGAAGGCCCGCACCCGGTCCTCGGGCCGGACGATGTCGGCCATCATCGCCTGGACGGCGGGCCGGGACGCGTTCGAGGCGAGGCCGAGCGCGAAGCCGGTGACGGCGATGGAGACCGGGTCGCGCACGAAGGCGAGGACGGCGACCGTCGCGGCCGTCGCGAGCTGCGCGCCGAGCAGAGTGGGCCGCCGCCCGAGCCGGTCGGCGAGGACCCCGCCGAGGATCGAGGCGATGACACCGCCGAGCCCGATGAGCGAGGCGACGAGCCCGGCGTAAGCGGCGGAGAACCCGCGCTGAGCGGTCAGATACAGCGCGAGAAAGGTGAGAACGAACCCCCCGAGCCGGTTCACCAGGGTGCTGGTCCACAGCCACCAGAAGGCGCGGGGGAGTCCGGCGACGGATTGCGTGGCGGCACGTCTGAGCGCGGTGACTGACATGGGTGCGTCCCCCGGGGCGAAAAGGCGTTGATGTAAGCGGTGCGGCAGCGCCACACAACTTACGACTGGGCTGTCTCGCCGGGCCACTCATTTGACGGGGACCGTCAATCGGCACGGCATGAGGCGGCCGATTAGTCTTGGCCCCATGGCCGACGCACCGTACAAGCTGATCCTCCTCCGCCACGGCGAGAGCGAATGGAACGCGAAGAACCTGTTCACCGGCTGGGTGGACGTCAACCTGAACGAGAAGGGCGAGAAGGAGGCGGTCCGCGGCGGTGAGCTGCTCAAGGACGCCGGCCTGCTCCCCGACGTGGTCCACACCTCGCTCCAGAAGCGCGCGATCCGCACCGCGCAGCTGGCGCTCGAGGCCGCCGACCGCCACTGGATCCCGGTCCACCGCTCCTGGCGCCTGAACGAGCGCCACTACGGCGCCCTCCAGGGCAAGGACAAGGCGCAGACCCTCGCGGAGTTCGGCGAGGAGCAGTTCATGCTCTGGCGCCGCTCCTACGACACGCCCCCGCCGCCGCTCGACGCCGACGCGGAGTTCTCCCAGTTCCACGACGCCCGCTACGCCACGCTCCCGCCCGAGCTGCGCCCGCGCACGGAGTGCCTCAAGGACGTCGTGCACCGCATGCTGCCGTACTGGTTCGACAGCATCGTCCCGGACCTCCTCACGGGCCGCACGGTCCTGATCGCGGCCCACGGAAACTCCCTCCGCGCCCTGGTCAAGCACCTCGACGGCATCTCGGACGCCGACATCGCGGGCCTCAACATCCCGACGGGCATCCCGCTCACCTACGAACTCGACGCCGAGTTCAAGCCGCTGAACCCGGGGGGTACGTACCTGGACCCGGACGCGGCGGCGGCGGCGATCGAGGCGGTCAAGAACCAGGGCAAGAAGAAGTAACGCGAAACGATCAAGCCCCTCACCAGCTATTTCGCTGTCGGTGAGGGGCTTGTCTGTACCCCGGGGCCATCTGTGGGCCGCCAGGTGCTTGATCGGACCGTCAGGCGCGTCGACTCCAGCGACGCACTCGGACGTTGAAGACGATCAGAAGGACCGTCGGGATGGCGATCTCGGCGGGGGCGTTGGTCCACAGGGCGAACGTGCCGCCTGCCGTGCCGATGAGCATGATCGGCAGATCGCGAGGGTGGATGTCGACGGTTACGCCTACGCGTGGGACCATGAAGTCCTCCAACTGTGCTCTGTTCACTTCACACCGTGATTTCTGGGGTATGGCAATGGAGGCGAATGCCGCCCCTGGACGGGCGGCATTCGCATGCCGCTGGAACTTTCCCATAGTCATCACGTGCCAGACAAACGGCCAGCTAAAAGCCGCCTTGTTCGTTTGCGTGGACAGCCTGTCCAAGTTCGTGGACAAGCGGAGCAGCCAGAATTCTTTGAAGTCTCCCAAGGGTCTCCATCCTTCCAGGAGCCTCCCCGCGTCGCCGTGCCGCTCCTGCCGTCTTGCGTCGCGCTGTTCCCTGGGCTCGCTGCGCCGCTCGCTGACGAGGGCCGGCTGGACAGTGACTTTCAGGTTTGGCGGCCAGGTTCGGTTTGCCAAATCAGCTTTGCCAAATCGGTTTGGCCAAACCGATTTGGCTGAAGCGATTTAAACCTAGGTTTTAAACCTAGATTTGGAACCTAGATTTGGAACCCTGAAACGGATCTCAAAGTGTGAGGATCCGAATCAAATGCCGCGAAGTGGCTATTGAGGGGCTAGGGCTTCTGCACTTTGAAGATTGCACTGACTGCCTTGCGGGTGCGCTCCTGGCTGGACGGCATGAGGTGCGCGTACACGCGGAGCGTCAGCCCCGGATCTGAGTGGCCCAGGTACTCGGCGAGAGCCTTGACGTTCTCGCCCGCGTCCAGGAGGACCGAGGCGTAGAAGTGTCGCAGCGCGTGCATGCCGTTCTCGCGAGACTCGGCATACGACTCGCCCGGCCTTCGATCAGAGATCACGCCGGCTGAGGCCAGCGCCCGCTTCCACACCTCCTCGTTGAGGGACGTCCGCCAGACGTGACCACCACGCGGCCCGGTGAAGATCAGCCGCTTGGTTACGGGCGTCCCGTCCGCGACCTTCCACGGCAAGGTGATCTCGACCGGCGGGAACAGCTTCATGTGGGCGCGGAGCGCGTCAGCGACCGGACCGGGAAGCGGTACGTCCCGGAGCTTGCCGCCCTTGGGCGGAGCGAACACGGCTTTGCTGCGGCTCAGCTTGAGTTGCTGGACGACGTGGAGCGTGTCCGTCTCGAAGTCGATCGCGTCGACGGCGACGCCGAGGATCTCGCCTTGGCGGAGCCCGCAACCGGCGCCCAGGTCGACCATGGCTCGGAAGCGCTCGGGCATGGCGGCCCGGACGGCGAATACCCGCTCTGGCGTCCACGGGAGCACACGCTTCGTGTCGACGACCGGCGGCCGGACGGAACGGGCAGCACAAGGGTTGCGGGGAAGGTGTCCGTCGTCCACGGCTGCGCTCAAAGCAGTCCGTACGTTGGAGTAGATCGTCCGGGCATCCGTCCCCCGGACGCCGTTCTCCTGGAGCTGGCGCACCCAGTCGCGGACGTGCGCAGGCTGGAAGGAGCCGAGCGGACGCGTACCCAGATACGGGGTGGCGTGCAGTCCTAGCTGTAACTCCATCGAGGCTTGGGTGTTCGGGTCGGCCCCCTGCGTGGCTACCCAGCGCTCGGCGTACTGCTGGAACGTGATCCGGGCGGCACGAGGGTCGATGTACTGCCCGCGCGCCATGTCGGCCTCGATGTGGGCCAACCACTGTTCCGCTAGGCGCTTTTGCCTGCCGGGGAAGCTCTTGGACTTCTCGGTACCGTCCGGGCCGATGTAGCGAGCGCGGTAACGCTGCCCAGTCCCGTACCGATCGGTCTTGGCCTTGCGCGGCTTCCCATCCGGGCCGGTCTCGGCTCTGTACCAGTGGTCTTGGATGTGCCCAGCCATCAGGCGGCCGCCCCTTCGCGCAGGGACTCGACCCAGGCCCGGACATCCACGGGGGCATAATGCAGATGCTGGCCGACCGGAAGCCTCGCGGGCCCGTGCGCTTGCGACGCCACTGGTAGACCGTCTCGACGCTGGGCAGGTCGAACATCGCCACCAGATCTTCAGGAGTCAGAAACCGCGATGGCAGCGTCCACGACTCGGCAGCCACGTCGGTGGCGGCGCGGTGTCGGCTAGCCATGGGTGGGCTCTCCTTCCGTTCCGGGCGCGGGTTCGAGGGTTTCGGGGAGCCAGGTTTTGGTGTCGGTGAGGCCGGTTCCGGCGTAGACCCAGTGGGCGAGGATGAGGGGCGTGACCAACCCTGAATGTTCAGAGTTGGTACGGCCTTCGGTGGCCTCCGTCATTTGGCTTCGGCGCCATTCGGCTCGGGCGTCGCGGAGGGCGCCGAGGGTGACGGAGTAGCGGCGGCTCTTGGTGGAGAAGTGGCCGCGAAAGCCGAGCATGTGGGCCCAGGCGCGGAGCCGGAGGTCTGCGAGTTCCTTTCGTGCACCGAGCGTCCAGGCGGTGCGGACCATGCGGCGGGCGTGGTCGCTGATGTCGAGCTGGGCGAGTTCGGCGAGAGACTTGAGCGGGCGGTCGAGGGCTCCCGTGGCGGTTTCGGCGCCCTTGGTGGCGTACTTGGCGATGTAGGCGGCGACGGCCCGCTCGGTGAGGTCCTGGCCGTCGTCGAGGTCGGCGGAGCGGATGGTGCGGACGTCGAGTTGGCGGCCGAAGGTGAAGGCGTGCGCGCGGTCGTCGATGACCGGGCCGTCCACGCGGGCGGCGGCGCGGATGGCGTCGGTGAGCAGCTCGGCGGTTGCCCAGGCGGGTGGTGGGGTGTCGCCGCCTTGGGGGCCGTCGATGCGGATGACGGCGTGGAAGTGGACGGCGCCGCGTTTCTGGTACTCGGCGACCTTGGCGAAGGAGACGCGGGCGTAGTCGCGGAGGGCGCGTTGGGTGAGGCCGGCGCGCTTGGCGACCTCGCGGCGGAGGTAGATGGAGAAGCGGCGCCAGAGCAGGCCCGCGTGTGCGTTCCAGAGGACGGCTGCCTCGTAGTCGTAGGTGTCGGGGTCGAGGGGTGTGCCGAGGGCGGGGTCGTCCTGGTCGTGGAGGACGCCGCAGCGGCAGGGGCGGACGGGATGGGAGCTGGGGAAGGTGGTGGGTTGAGGGGCAGGGGTGTCCTACCGACCTTCGGATCCAAGGATCTTTGACCCAAAAGACGAGGTTGATTTAATAAAACCAAGGCAGATGGGGCCTCCCGCCTGCGATTCTTGCCCATCCGCCCAGTATGGGGCAGACTCTCCGCTAAGGGCATCGCTGACTTTTGGCGTTGGGCCCATGTATGCCCATCCGACCTGCGGGAAAAGTCAACGCCGGTCGGGAATGCGGCAGTTGTGTGTGGCGAGATGCTAGAGTCCCGCTGCCCACAACAGAAAAAAGACATGCCTAAAGGACGCCTGCGTCACCTCTCACAGATTACAAGCGTCCGATGGCGTTAGGAGAGCCTTAGTGCCCGGAGAGCACGAGCCAACCGTAATCCATAACCCATTGCGCAGCAATGGTTACGCGCAATCTAGCGGCGAGTGCGCGCGTTGCGCAAGCTCACCGCCAGAGCCACCCAAGTGGCAGGGCGTAGTTCGGATCCTGACCCCATTCGTTGCTGCCCTGTCCCCGATCGTCACCGCACTCATAACCAGGAGCGGGTAGCCGCACCACCATGCCCTTGTGGCCGTGCCCTTGACGTGCCTGATAGCCCGATAGGCCGGGAGCTCGCGGGGATCACAGTCATCAAAGGGCAGTCTGCATGACGAAGGCCCCTGGCTGTCGATGCTGGTCAGGGGCCTTCAACTCAGGCTATGAGTTCCAGATCTGTACCCATGACGACTCGCGCCGCAACGGCTTTCAAGATCGTTCGCGTAGCTCCGGCATCTGCAAGTACACGTTTCCCTGCGAGCGAACCAGGCAACCTGTCACCATCAGCTACACCCTGAGGCTGGAGCAGTCGTGAAAGCACAAGAGTCTCGTATCTCAGTATCTCTCGGGGACGATCTGGGCCGGTACCCGGACGAAGTCTGGGAGCTGGAACTGGATCACCTCGACATGTTCGTCGAACAGGTCATCGACGAACTGAATACTGTGGTTTGGGCAGAACAAGGCGACGTGCCACTGCACAGCACTGTGTCGGCACGTACCGGCGTACACAACTGGGGGGGCGTCAGGATCATTCTCCGAAGTGATCATGCAGGTCACGACGGGGACAGCCGGAGGCATCGGAGCGACGGCCATCACCGCCGCCATCAAGGTTGTCTTCGAGAAGCTGAAGAACTCTGCAGAGCAGGGGGACTGGCCACAGGTCCAAACTCTCGACGAGGCCGAGCAACTGGCGCGGTCGGGACTGCATCGGCACTACCAGGTGGCTGTCGAGAAGCTGAACCTCGTGCGGTCGGGTATCGATGCTGAGTCTCATCGGTACGACCTGGAGTTCGTACACGAGGATGGAAGGAAGTTCGGGGCTGTTGTAGGCGCCCTTGAGTCGACGCCATCATGCTTGCGCTTGTGGGCGGACGACCCAGCTGAGCGCCCGGCACCAGACCTGCCAACGTCGGGAAGCTGACCGTGCCAGACCCGTGCCGGGTTCGTCGGGGGACAGCGGGAACGACGGGAAGTAGGGCGTCAACGTCGACGGCCTACCACGCCGTCCCCTCGCAGTTCAGGAGTTGACCCGCCCCTAACTTACGCGCGCCTCCCAAGCTGACATCCGTAGGCCTGTCCTGTAGCTACGCGGTGCAGTTGTCTCACTTGGGGCTCTTGCTCACATAGGCCCTGTCAGACTCCGCTCATGAGGCGTTGCTTGGGCATGACACGGCAAGGGCGAATGTGCGGTAACCCGGCTGGGCGGAACGGCTACTGCCACCTGCATGGTGGTGGTCGTCGAACTCAGAGCGCCAATGTTCGTCCTCCGCGCCGGCCTCCACGAATATCAGCCAGCCCGCAGCCGCAAGGAAGACAGCGTGGATGGTGGTGGAGACTGCGGTGGCTCTTGATGAGCTGGCTTGAGACGCTCCGCGACGTCATCAGCCGCCGCAGGTGAACCTGATGGCTGGGCCGTCTCTGGGTCGTCCGGGGTTGCTCAACACCGGCCGACAACGACCAATGTCGACCAACCAGGTGTCCGCCAGCAAGCCCCGGAGCTGCAAGAACGCAGGTCCCCAAGATCCCAGACAAGAACCAGGGCAAGAAGAAGTAGCCCGCACGTTGGCTGAAGCCCCCTGCACGCGGGTCACCGCTGGTAGGGGGCTTTTCGCAGCCGGAGTCGGTGTCGCTCGCCCGATCGGGCCGCGCTCACGCGGACCAGGTGCCGGCCATCTCGAAGGAGACCACCGTTCCGCCGAAGCGGCTGGCCCCCGAGTGCCACGAGTCGGCGATGGCGTCGACCAGGAGCAGCCCGCGCCCGTGCGAATCGTTGGCGTCCGGGCATCTGAGCCGCACGTTTCCCGATAGCCCAGGGTTGTGCACCTCGACGCGCAAGGAGGTTCCTTCGCGGAACCACTGGACCCGGACGACCCCGGGTTCGTCCGACTTGCCGTGAACGATCGCGTTGGTCACCAGTTCCGAGATCAGGAGGACGCAGTCCTCGACGGGGCAGCTCACGTCGTATGGGGCGATGAACTTGCGGAACCAGCGCCGGGCCCGAGGTACGGACTCCGCGACGGGGTGCAAGGCCATCGCGCCGAGGCACGGAGTTCGTTCGCGGGAAGAATCGATCTCGGATGACGTCATGCAGGAACCCCGTCCCTCATGGAGGCCGCCGCGCATCCTCTCTAGACATGTTCCACTGTGGCGCGCGTCTCTAGAGAGGTCAAGGGTGAGTGCGGTGTGGTCGGCTCGGCGAGCGCACCGAGCAAGCCGTCAACCCGTGGCCTAAGGTGTCTAGAGATGAGAGGAGGCCCGCGGGATGGCCAACACCGACAAAGACCGTCGGCCCAAATACCAGCGGATCGCGGACGCTCTGCGCGAGGCGATCCAGTCGGGCGAGTACGGTCCTGGTGATCGGCTCCCCGGGGAGAACGACCTCATGGCCACGTACGGCGTGGCCCGCATGACAGCGCGTCAGGCCCTGGGCGTTCTCCGGGACGAAGGTGTGGCCGAAGCCCGTAAGGGTGCCGGTGTGTTCGTACGGGAGTACCGGCCCTTGCGGCGGCGCGGCATTCAGCGTCTCGCCCAGCAGCAGTGGGGCAACGGCCGTTCCATCTGGTCGGCGGATATCGAGGACCGCAATCTGGTGGTCGACCAGGTCTCGGTGTCGGACGAGGTGGCGCCCGAACGCGTCGGAGCAGTCCTCGACTTGGCCGCCGAGGACACCGTGTGTGTGCGGCGCCGGCGCTTCGTGCTGGATGACAAGGCCGTTCTGCTCGCGGTGAGTTATCTCCCCTCGTCCCTGGTGACCGGCACCGCGATCACTCGTCTGGACACCGGGCCGGGCGGAACGTACGCCAGGCTCGCCGAACTCGGCTACGAACCGGTGCACTTCCGCGAGGAGATCCGTTCACGGATGCCCTCGAAGGACGAGGCGGCACAGTTGAGCATGTCCACGGGGACTCCGGTCTTCCTCATCTGCCGCACCGCGTACACGGCCGAGGGCCGCCCCGTCGAGATCAACGAAATGACCCTGGACGCCGCCTCCTACATCCTGGAGTACGACTTCGAGGCGTGAGGGGACATCGTGACCGACCAGCTCAAAGAGGTCGCCCACTTCTTGTGGGAAGCGGGGACTCTCAAGAACGCACGGCGGACCGGGTGGTGGATGGCCGGGGTCCGGGATCCCGAGAGCGTGGCCGAGCACTCGTGGCGGACCTCATTGCTCGCCTCCGTCATCGCCACCCTCGAAGGCGCCGACGCGGCGCGCGCGGCGCATCTCGCGGTGTGGCACGACTCCCAGGAGACGCGTACGGGGGATGTGAACCACCTGGGGAAGAAGTACGCCGACGCAGCCGACGCCGAAGCGGTCACCGCCGATCAGACGGACGGTATGCCCGAGATCCTTCGCGCGGCTGTGCGTGCCGTCGTCGCCGAGTACGAGGCCAACGAATCCGCCGAGGCGGTCTGCGCGCGGGACGCCGACAAGTTGGAGTGCATGCTGCAAGGGCTGGAGTACAGGGGGCAGGGCTACGCCGGTGCTCAGCGGTGGGTCGACAACAGCCGGGCGCGCCTCGTCACCGCGTCCGCGCAGCGGCTGGCCGACGAGTTGCTGGCGCAGGCCCCGTTGGACTGGTTGCGGGTGGCCATGGGGGAAGCTCCGCCATCGACCTGAGGCCTCGGGAAGCGGAGGCCGTCGATTTGCCTTCCATGTAGCCTCGTTGATGACCAGCCGTCTCTCTGCCAAGGGGGAAGTTCCCGTGCACAAAGGCCCGTTCGTCGCCGTCACCGCCGCCACCGCCGCGCTCGGCACCGTCCTCGCCGCGCTCTCGCTCCAGTTGCAGGCTCATGGTTACGAGCAGTACGTCGAGGACGTGACCCTCTTCAGCGTGCTGATGTACGTCACCGCCGCGCTGACCGTCGTCACCTGGGTGCGGGACGCTCGGCCGCGCGGGAACTGAGCGACCGGCACCTCAGGCGACGTGGCGGGCGATTTCTCGGGCGCAGGTCAGGGACTCCGTGTGGGTCGTGTCTACCTCCACGTCGTAAGTCACGCCCTTGTGCACCAGC
The DNA here is from genome assembly GCF_040644575.1 of Streptomyces sp. NPDC046939. NCBI lineage: Bacteria > Bacillati > Actinomycetota > Actinomycetes > Kitasatosporales > Streptomycetaceae > Streptomyces > Streptomyces sp. NPDC046939. The sequence goes on along the minus strand of NZ_JBEYWV010000026.1, from coordinate 64,837 downwards.
TCCGCCTGCCGCGCCGCCATCCCCGTCACCCGGTCGCCCCGCGCCACCTCGCGCGCCGCCGCCACCTCCGCGTCGCAGTGGACCCCTACCCAGAGCACCGACGAACCGCGTAGCGCCTCGCGCCAGCGGGACTGGGAGTCCGGGCCGCCCAGGAAGACCTCGTCCACCACGATCCTCGCCCCGGCCGCCGCCATCGCCGCCACGCCCGCGATCCAGGCCCGTTCCAGTTCGCGGAAGGCCGGGCCGACCGTCACCGAGCCGTCGGAGGAGAAGTCGATCCCCGTACCCGACGCGGGCATCGCCTCGATGAGGGTGTCTGTGCCGAGCGTCAGCCAAGGGTCGGGGAGGACGGACTGGAGGCAGCGGGCGATGCCCGACTTGCCGGAGCTGGAGCCGCCGTTGAGGACGATCACGTCAGTCACCGTCGCACCGTAGATCCGCCGGTGGCGCGACCGCCAATGCTTTACCGCGCGCGTATGCGCCGTTGATGCGCCCACCCCCGCGGGCATGCAATGGGCACAGACCCGTAGAGATCCCGCGTTCAGGAGGGAAGCCCATGGCTGCCGAGTCATCCAGGCCCGACCGGACCCCCGAAGCATCCGCCGCCGCCCCGGCCCCACGCCCCGCGCCGAGGCTGGTGCTGCTCGGCGCCTGCGGCTGCGGCTCGGGCTGCGGCTGTGGCTGCCAGTCGGGCGCCCCCTGCCAGTGCGGCGGCTGCTGCGGCTGACCCGCACAGCCGGCGAAGCGCACAGCCAGGGCCCCGCGTCTCCGCGCCCGCGGGGCCCTGTCGTCGTCCGGAGGCATCCGGAGGCATCCGGAGGTGTCCGGAGCGTCCGGTCCTCAGGCCGTCTCCACCGCCGTCACCGCCGAGGACGACGCCGACGACGAAGACGCCTGCACGTCCGCGTGCTCGCCCGTCACCAGGTACACCACCCGCTTCGCCACCGACACCGCGTGGTCCGCGAAGCGCTCGTAGTAGCGGCCGAGCAGGGTGACGTCGACGGCCGTCTCGATGCCGTGCTTCCACTTCTCGTCCATGAGGTGCTGGAAGAGGGTGCGGTGCAGCAGGTCCATCTCGTCGTCGTCCTGTTCGAGCTGCATCGCCAGGTCGACGTCCTTGGTGATGATGACCTCGGCCGCCTTCGCCATGAGGCGCTGGGCGAGCTGGCCCATCTCCAGGATGGTCGCGTGCAGGTCGTGGGGGACGGCGCGGTCGGGGAAGCGGAGCCGGGCCAGCTTGGCGACGTGCTGGGCGAGGTCGCCGCTGCGCTCCAGGTCGGCGCTCATCCGCAGCGAGGTGACGACGATCCGCAGGTCGGTGGCGACCGGCTGCTGCCGGGCGAGCAGGGCGATGGCCCGCGCCTCCAGGTCGTGCTGAAGGTCGTCGACCTTCTGGTCGGCGGCGATCACGCTCTCGGCGAGCTTCAGGTCGGCGTCGAGCATGGCCGTGGTGGCGCGCCCGATCGCCGACCCGACAAGGCGGGCCATCTCGACCAGGCCCTCGCCGATCGAGTCAAGTTCCTCGTGGTACGCGTCACGCATACGAACGTTCCCTCTCTGTACGTGAGGCTCTCTCCGTGAGGCTCTCCGTGGGGCTCTGTGGGGCCGGGTGAGCCCCACGCTCCCACGTTCGAGGCCGTACGCGTCCGGATCCGGCACCCCAAGTGAACCAACCCCGTATCCAAGGTGAACTCTGGGCGACGAGTGTTCGAGCGACCACTCGGACGGCTGTGGAGGACCCGGTCGTGCCGCATATCGTTGAAGACATGGACGTGAACGCGGCGGTCGCCGCAGCGGCAGCGATCGCCGGAGTGTGCACCGGTGTCATCGCGATGCTGGCGTTCCGCTGGAGCGAACGCGACCAGAAGCGCCCCACCCGCACCTCCCTGCACACGGACCCGGTCCTTCCGCCCGGCGTCGACACCGTGCTGTCCGTGCTGCGCTCCTCCGCCGTCGTCCTCGACGAGGCGGACAGCGTGGTCAAGGCCAGTTCGGCGGCGTACGCGCTCGGTCTCGTACGCGGCGGGAAGCTCGCCGTCGAGCCGATGCTGCAGATGGCCCGCGACACCCGGCGCGACGGCGAGATACGCCAGGTCGAGCTGGACCTGCCCCGGCGCGGCACCGGACGCGGCGACGCCCTCGCGGTCTCCGCCCGGGTCGCCCCGCTCGGCTCCCGCCTCGTGCTGCTCCTCGTGGAGGACCTGACCGAGGCGCGGCGCATCGAGGCCGTACGGCGCGACTTCGTCGCCAATGTGAGCCATGAGCTGAAGACGCCGGTGGGCGCTCTGTCGCTGCTGTCGGAGGCCGTCATGGACGCCTCCGACGATCCCGAGGCCGTCGAGCGGTTCGCCGGGCGCATGCAGATCGAGGCGACCCGGCTGACCAGCCTCGTGCAGGAGCTCATCGACCTGTCCCGGGTGCAGAACGACGATCCCCTGGAGGACGCCGAACCGGTCCGCGTCGACGAGCTCGTCGCCGAGGCCATCGACCGCTGCCGCCAGCCCGCCGCCACCAAGCAGATCACCATGGCCGCCGGCGGCACCGCGGACCTGCAGATCTGGGGCAACCGCGGCCAGCTCGCCGCCGCCCTCGGCAACCTCGTCGAGAACGCCGTCAACTACTCGCCCGCGCGCACACGCGTGGGCATCGCCGCCCGCCGGGTGGCCGCGCCCGGCGGCGATCTGATCGAGGTCGCCGTCACCGACCAGGGCATCGGCATATCCGACAAGGACAAGGAGCGCATCTTCGAGCGCTTCTACCGCGTCGACCCGGCCCGCTCCCGCGCCACCGGCGGCACCGGTCTCGGCCTCGCCATCGTCAAGCACGTGGCCGCCTCGCACGGCGGGGAGGTCACCGTGTGGAGCTCGGAGGGGCAGGGCTCCACGTTCACCCTGCGGCTGCCCGAGGCCGCCGCGACCCGCACCCCGGGCAAGCCCCCCGTACGCGACGAAGACGACGCACCCGGGTCCGACCGCACCACCACCGCCTACGCATCCATCCCCGCCCCGGAGGTCCTTCCGTGACCCGAGTGCTCGTCGTCGAGGACGAGGAGTCCTTCTCCGACGCCCTGTCCTACATGCTCCGCAAGGAGGGGTTCGAGGTCGCCATCGCGGCGACCGGGCCCGACGGCCTGGACGAGTTCGAGCGCAACGGCGCCGACCTCGTGCTGCTCGACCTGATGCTGCCCGGCCTGCCCGGCACCGAGGTCTGCCGCCAGCTGCGCGGCCGGTCGAACGTGCCGGTGATCATGGTGACCGCCAAGGACAGCGAGATCGACAAGGTCGTCGGCCTGGAGATAGGAGCCGACGACTATGTCACCAAGCCGTTCTCCTCGCGCGAGCTGGTCGCCCGCATCCGCGCCGTCCTGCGCCGCCGCGGCGAGCCCGAGGAGGTCGCCCCGCAGGCGCTGGAGGCGGGCCCGGTCCGGATGGACGTGGACCGGCACGTCGTCACCGTCTCCGGCTCCAAGGTCGATCTGCCGCTCAAGGAGTTCGACCTCCTGGAGATGCTGCTGCGCAACGCGGGCCGCGTCCTGACCCGTATGCAGCTCATCGACCGGGTGTGGGGCGCGGACTACGTCGGTGACACCAAGACGCTCGACGTCCACGTGAAGCGGCTCCGCGCCAAGATCGAGCCCGATCCGGGGGCGCCGCGCTACCTGGTGACGGTGCGCGGCCTCGGCTACAAGTTCGAGCCGTAGGCCGGCGCGGACCGGAACAGACAGAACGGCTGAGGGCGGGCTCCCGGAACCCGGGGCCCGCCCTCAGCCGTTCTGTCTGCGTGCTGCGTGCGCCGTACGGCTCAGTGGCCGCCGGCGTCCGTCTGCTCGTCCGGGGACGCGCTGCCGGAGGCCGAGTTCGACGCCGAGTTCGACGGGGACGCGTCCGGCGAGGAGCCGGTCTTCTTCGAGGCGGACGCGGACGGCTTGGCGCTCGCGCTCGGCGTGGCCGGCGCCTCGGTCGGGCCCCACTGCTCGAAGTAGCTCTCGGCGGGCACGACGAAGCCGCGGATCTTCACGTCGCCGGTCTTGCTGAAGCCGAAGGTGATCAGCTGCGCGTTGCCGTCGAGGATCGCGGCGTCGCTGTTGGCGAACTCGGCGGAGGCGTTGTCCTTGCCGCCGAGGACGATCGACTGGCCGGCCGGGACCGTGATCTTCGAGCCGCCCTTGGCGCCGGTCAGCTTGGCGGTCTTGTCGACGCCGTCCAGCTTGATCGAGTCGAGGGTCTGGTCGGTCGAGCCGTTGTTGAAGAGGGTGGCGTTGACCACGGCCGGGCCGTCGGACTTGCGGTCCGGCTGCGTGATGACGGTCGCGTTCTGGACCTTGATGTCACCGACGGAGGTCTCGGCGTTGTCCGGCTTGACCTGGAGGGTCTCGGCGCTGTTGCCGGCACCGCACGCGGCGAGCGAGGCGATCGAGAACGCGATGGCGGCGGCGGCGAGGGCGCCGCGTCGAAGGCTGCTGCTCACGGCGGCGGCATCTCCTTGAACGTGGGCGAAGCGGACGGCTTCCACCGGGGTGTAAAGCCGCCCTAAGGGACAGTCAGCGGCCTTAGGCTACCGAGCCGTTCCCAGGTCGCCGCACCCGACCCGCCCCTACGTGCCACCTGGCCTCGCCCGCGACCCCGGTCGGACGCATGGGCCGTCGTCCGCGCCGCGCCCGGTTCACCATTCACATAACGCTTCCCGTGCCGTTGTCCACGCGCGCGTGGGGATTTCCGGTAAGGAATGCATGGCGGTCCGGAAAAACGATCACCCGACGGAGGGAAACTCCGGGAATCGCGACGGGGCGGCGTTGATCAATTTCCGAATCGGCTCGAACGGACCTCTGTGACCCCGAACGGAGCAGCGGAACTTCAGTGCTTCGAACTACGCAAAACGGGACGTTACGCCCCTCCTGGCCTCGTTCCGGCGTCTGTGACGTAGTCGTTTCGGGCTTGCCGGAGAGCCGCTCCGACCTGCGAATACCGTGCTCCGCTACCCCTCCGCAGCACGTTCCTGTTGTTGTTGTCAAGCCCCGAGATATGCCCTGACCTGCGAAAACGCCATTCAGAACCCGCCGTTTCCGTGTTACCCTGGATAGCCACGGAAGGGGTACCTGTCACATGACGTTCAAGGTTGGCGACACCGTGGTCTATCCCCATCACGGGGCCGCGCTGATCGAGGCTATCGAAACTCGCCAGATCAAAGGCGTGGACAAGACCTACTTGGTGCTGAAGGTCGCCCAGGGCGATCTGACGGTACGTGTGCCAGCGGACAATGCGGAGTTCGTCGGCGTGCGTGATGTGGTCGGTCAGGACGGGCTCGACCGGGTCTTCGAGGTACTGCGCGCGCCGTACGCCGAGGAGCCCACGAACTGGTCGCGCCGCTACAAGGCAAACCTGGAGAAGCTCGCGTCCGGCGATGTCATCAAGGTCGCGGAAGTCGTGCGCGACCTGTGGCGCCGGGAGCGCGAGCGCGGACTCTCCGCAGGTGAGAAGCGCATGCTCGCCAAGGCTCGGCAGATCCTGGTGAGCGAGCTCGCTCTCGCGGAGAACACGAACGAGGACAAGGCCGAGGCCCTGCTCGACGAGGTTCTCGCGTCCTGATACGCGCGGCCTGACTGAAGACATACGCAGTCCAGGCCAGCCGCCGCGCAGAACAATGCCGTGGTGCCCGATGACCCAGATGGTGTCGCCGGGCGCTGCGGCATGTTCGTACCCGTCTATGTTTCTGTGGGTGTGCCGGGCCCGGACAGCTGGCTCGACCAGTGTCACGGAAGGGTCCGGTCAAGAAGTCGCGCCCGACACGATGTGGCCATACCCACCACCCCCGAGCGTACAAACCTGAACGGAACCGATGTCTGACGAAACGCGTCCCGTCGTCGGCGGCGCCCGCACCGCGGCCGTGATTCCGGCCGCCGGACGGGGCGTACGCCTCGGTCCTGGCGCCCCCAAAGCGCTCCGCGCGCTCAGCGGCACACCGATGCTCATCCATGCCGTCCGCGCCATGGCGGCGTCCCGCTCCGTCTCCCTCGTCGTGGTCGTCGCGCCGCCGGAGGGCGTCGCCGAGGTCAAGACGCTCCTCGCCGATCACGCCCTGCCCGAGAGGACTGATTTCGTCGTCGTGGCCGGCGGTGAGACGCGTCAGGAGTCCGTGAAGCTCGGGCTCGACGCGCTGCCCGACGGCATCGACATCGTCCTCGTGCACGACGCCGCCCGGCCGCTCGTCCCGGTCGACACCGTCGACGCGGTCATCGAGGCCGTACGGGACGGGGCGCCCGCCGTCGTCCCGGCGCTGCCGCTCGCGGACACGGTGAAGGAGGTCACGCCGACCGATGACGGTTCGCCGGAGCCGGTCGTCGCCACGCCGCCGCGCGCCCGGCTGCGTGCCGTGCAGACGCCGCAGGGCTTCGCGCACGCCACGCTCGTCCGCGCCCACGAGAGCGTCAAGGATGACGTCACCGACTGCGCCGGGATGGTCGAGAAGCTGGGCCTCCAGGTCGTGCTCGTGCCCGGGCACGAGGAGGCGTTCAAGGTGACCCGGCCGCTCGACCTGGTGCTCGCCGAGGCCGTGCTCGCCCGCAGGAGGGCCAACGATGGGTTCTGACCAGCAGGTACCGCCGCACGTGGCGCTGCCGCAGGTCGGCATCGGGACCGACATCCACGCCTTCGAGGACGGGCGCGAGCTGTGGTGCGCCGGGCTGAAGTGGGAGGGCGAGGGCCCCGGGCTCGCCGGGCACTCCGACGCCGATGTCGTCGCCCACGCCGCCTGCAACGCGCTGTTCTCGGCCGCAGGGCTCGGCGACCTCGGGCAGCACTTCGGCACCGGCCGCCCCGAGTGGTCGGGGGCGAGCGGGCTGACCCTGCTCACCGAGGCCGCGCGCATCGTGCGCGAGGCGGGCTTCGTCATCGGGAACGTCGCCGTGCAGGTCGTCGGGCCGCGGCCCAAGATCGGCAAGCGGCGCGAGGAGGCGCAGAAGCTGCTCTCCGAGGCGGCCGGGGCGCCGGTCTCCGTCTCAGGGGCGACGACCGACGGGCTCGGGTTCCCCGGGCGCGACGAGGGGCTCATGGCGATCGCGACCGCCCTGGTGGTGCGCGCCCAGGAGGCGTAGCAGGCATCGAAGGCATAGGCCCAGGTCACCTGGGCCCTGCCCACCTTACTGCACATCGATTGCAGTTAGAGTGGACCGGCAAGTGTCGTCGGTCCACGGTGAGGCAGTGTCAGGCAATGGGTGAGTACGAGATCCGCGCGGCCGGTGACGGCGACGTGGACGGAGCCCGCGCCGTCATGCTGGACACCGTCTACCGCGATCTGCGCTCCGGGTACGTGCCGCGCTGGCACGCCGACATCATCGACCCGGCCACCGCCTACCTGCGCCCCGAGCGCTGCACCCTGCTCGTCGCCGAGCACGTGGCGAGCGGGGAGATCGTCGCCACCGGCGCGGTGCGCGACCGCGGGCCCGCCTCCCCGCCCAACCCGCGCTGGGTCGCCGACCGCTTCCCCTCCGGCACCACCGCCCAGCTCTGCCGGATCTACGTACGCCCCGAGCACCGGCGCAACGGCCTCGCCCGCGCCCTCGTACGGGAGCTGACCGACTTCGTCGCCACGGCGGGCGGCTACGAGCGGCTCTATCTGCACACCGACCCGGCCGTGCCCGGCGCCGAACCGTTCTGGCGCTCCCTCGCGCAGGAGGTCTGCGACGAGCGCGAGCTGCCCGGCGGCGGACAGGGCATCGTCCACTTCGAGCTGCCGCTGCCCGCGCCCCTAGCCGTCCCCGCCCGGTGATGCGCCGCCGCGGCTTCCTGCTCGCGGCGGCCGGGGCCGGGCTCACCAGCGCCTGCGGGTCCTTCACCGGCACCGCGCGGGGCGGCCGGATCGCCGTCGACCTGGCCTTCGCGCCGACCCAGGGCATGTCCCCGTACGGCGACGACGGGCTCCTGCTCAGCCGGCTCGCGGTGGTCGACGGGCTCACGCGCATGGACACCGACGGCGTGATCCATCCGGCGCTGGCCGCGCAGTGGACCCGTACGAACGCCACGACCTGGGAGTTCACGCTGCGGGACGCCCGCTTCCAGGACGGGCGGCCCGTCACCGCCGACGCCGTGGCCGGGGCCCTTCGCGCCGCCGGGCGGGCCGAGGTGAAGCCGCGCGTGCTCAGCGACGTCGAGCTGACGGTGCGGGCGGCGGGGGAGCGGACCGTGCGGATCACGACCGCGACCGGCGACCCGCTGCTGCCTGCGCGGCTCGCCAACCCATCTCTCGCGATCTTCTCCCCGGCCGCGTACGGCAAGGACGGCACGGACGGCAAGGTGGACCCTCTCGGGCACGCCACCGGACCCTTCACCCTCACCCACCTGAACGGTGCCGTCTCCGCGACGCTCGACCGCTTCGACGGGCACTGGCGCGGCAAGGCGGCGGCGCGCGGTGTCGACGTGACCTTCGTCGCCGACAACAACGCCCGCGCCAACGCCCTGCGCTCCGGCCAGATCGAGCTCGCCGAGTTCGTCCCCGCCGCACAGGCGCTCGTCCTCGGCGGCCGGGCCCGCAAGGTCGCCACCGTCCGCACCACCACCCTGTACCTGAACACCCGGAAGGGGCCGCTCGCCGACCCTGGACTCCGTGCCGCCGTGCGCGCGAGCGCCGACACGTCCGCGCTGGCCAAGAGCGTCTACGAGGGCTACGCCGAGCGCGCCACCGGGCTCCTCGGCCCCGGTTTCGCCTGGGCCGACGGCAAGCAGCTCCCCGTCACCGGACGCGCGAAGGCGGCGACACCGCGCGGGCAGCGGATCACCCTCGCCACGTACACCAACCGGGCCGAGCTGCCCGAGGTCGCCGCAGCGCTTCAGCAACAGCTCGGCCGGGCCGGGTTCGACGTACGGCTCGTCGTCAAGGACTACGCGCGCCTGGAGTCCGGGGCGCTCAAGGGCGACTACGACGCGTTCCTGATGTCCCGCTCCACCGCGCTCGACACCGGCGACCCCGTCTCGTACCTCGCCTCCGACTTCACCAGCGGCGGCAGCTTCAACATCTCCCAGCTCAGCGACCCGGCCGTCGACGCCGCCGTGCGGAAGGCCGCCGGACTCGACGGCACCGCGCGCCGGCGGGCCGTGCTCGCCGCCGAGGCCGCGATCCTGCGCACCGACGCCGCCGTGCCCGTCGTCCACGAGGAACACCTCCAGGGCGTCGGCGCCGGGGTGCGCGGAACCGTCCTCGACCCCTACGAGCGACAGTTCGTCGGTCTGGAGACCCGCGCCCGATGAGGAACCTGAGCACCGCCGCCGGACGCGTGGCAGCGGCGGGCGGGCTGCTCCTGCTCACCGCACTGCTGCCCTGGCTGACCCGCACCGACCCCGCGCTCACCGTCCTGCACGCGCGGTACGGCGACGCGCCCACGACCCCGGAACAGCTCGCCGAGGTGCGCGAGCAGTTGGGCCTCGGCGACGGCCCCTTCACCTTCCTGGGCCAGTGGGTACGGGGCCTGGTCCACGGCGATCTCGGCTCCTCCTGGGTGACGGGCGCCGACGTCGGCGCGGACGTCTCCGCCTCCTTCGCGGTCTCCCTGTCCTTGATGGCGTACGCGATGGTCGTCGCCGTCGCCCTGGCCGTCACTCTGTGCCTGCCGACGCTGTGGCGCGGCACGACCCGGACCCGGCCGCCGAGCGGGGTCGGCGCCGGGGTGCTCGCCGCGCTCCCCGAGTTCCTGCTCGCCTCCGTCCTCGCCACCCTGTTCGCGGTGCGGCTCGGCTGGTTCCCCGCGCAGGGCTGGCAGTCGCCCGCCTCCGCCGTGCTGCCCGCGCTCGCGCTCGGCATCCCCGCCGGGGCGGTCCTCGGGCGGCTCGCGCAGGACGCGCTGCCCGCCGCGTTCGCCGAACCCTGGGTGCGGACCTGGCGGGCCAACGGAATGCCCCGCGCCCGCATCGCCCGGCACGCGGCACGCCGCGCCCTGCCCGCCGTACTGCCGCAGGCCGGGCTCACCGTCGTGGGGCTGACCGGCGCGGCGGCGGCCGTCGAGGCGGTCTTCGCGATCCCCGGGCTCGGCGGCACGGCGGTCGCCGCCGCACTCGACCTCGACCTGCCGCTCCTCCAGGGCTGCCTCCTCGTGCTGCTCGCGCTGGGCGTGGCGGCGGCCGTGGCGGTGGGCCTGGCGCGCCGATGGCTGCTCGGCCCCGCGCTGAAGGCGGGCGCGCTCCCCGGCCTGGCCCGGGCCACGGGCGGCGGACGCGGACGGCTCTACGCGGCCGGAGCCCTGGCCGCCGTACTCCTCGCCGTGATCGTCTGGGGCCTCACCCGCGACCCGCTCCACATCGACCTCGCGGCGCGCCTCGCACCGCCCTCGGCCGCGCACCCGTTCGGCACGGACGCACTGGGCCGCGACGTGCTCGCCCGGCTCGGCCACGGTGCCCTGCGCACCCTGGCCGTCGCGGCGGCGGTCTGCGCGGCGTCCTTCGTCCTCGGCGTCGCGCTCGGCCTCGCCCGCTGGACCAAGGGCCTGACCGAGGTCGCCAACGCCATGCCCGCGATCCTCGCCGGGCTCCTCGTCACCGGCCTCTTCGGCGCGGGCATGACCGGTGCGGCCGTCGCCGTCGCGGCGGTCGGCTGGGCCCCGCTCGCCGCGCACACGGCAGCCCTGGCCGAGACGGAACGGGCCTCGGGCCACGTGGAGGCGGCGCTCGTCTACGGCGCGGGCCGCCAGCACATCCTGCGCCACCACATCCTCACCGCAGTCCTCCCCCCGGTGGCCCGCCACGCGACACTCCGCCTGGCCCCGACGACCTTGGCGCTGGCCTCCCTGAGCTTCCTGGGCCTGGGCACCCAACCCCCCACCCCGGAGTGGGGCCGCCTCCTGATGGAAAACCTCCCGTACGCGGAACGGGCCCCATGGTCGACCCTCGCCCCGGCCCTGGCACTGGCATGCGTTGGCGGATGTCTGGCGCTCGCATCGACTGCCCAGGGGCGCGGGGAACTGTGCGCCCAGCCACGACGAAACCGCACTCGGCGAACAACGGAACCAGCCACGGCGAGTCCCTCGTGAAAACAAGCCGCCTCCGCCTACGCAACACCCCGCCCTACCTCCGCCTCCTCACCACAACCCAGCTCGCCTTCAACATCGGCTTCTACGCGGTCCTGCCCTATCTAGCCGCCCACCTCACCGACAACCTGGCCCTCGCCGGCTGGGCGGTGGGCCTGGTCCTGGGCCTACGCACGTTCAGCCAACAGGGCCTCTTCATGGTGGGCGGCGCCCTCACCGACCGCTTCGGGCCCCGCCCAGTCGTACTGGCAGGCTGCACCCTCCGCATCGCCGGCTTCACCTGGCTGGCCTTCGCGGACCGCACGGTCACGGTCACCGCCGCAGTCGTCCTCATCGGCTTCGCCGCCGCACTGTTCTCCCCGGCCGTCGAGTCGGAGACGGCCCGCGAGGCCGTCCGCCACGAACGGGAGACCGGCACCCCCCGCGCCCAGATCCTCGGCCTCTTCTCGGCGGCGGGCCAGGCGGGCGCCTTCCTGGGCCCGCTGCTCGGCACGGCCCTGCTCTTCGTGAGCTTCCGGGCGGCCTGCCTGGCGGGCGCGGTCGTGTTCGTGGCCGTACTGATCGCCCACGCCCGCCTGATGCCCGGCAGAAAACGCCCCGGATCACCCCGCGCCGAGAGAACCGGCGGAGCCCTCCGCTCGGTCTTCGCCCGCCCCCACTTCCTCGCCCTGTGCCTCGCCTACAGCGGCTACCTCATCGCGTACAACCAGCTCTATCTCGCCCTCCCCGTCGAGCTGACCCGCGCGACCGGCTCCCAGGACGGGGTCGGCGTGCTGTTCGCGCTGTCCTCGCTGCTCGTGGTCGGGGCGCAGCTGCCCGTCACCCGCTGGTCGGCGCGGCGGCTGGCCCCGCGCACCGCGCTCACCGCCGGGCTGCTCCTCGTGGCCGCCGGTTTCCTGGCGGTCGCCTGGCTGCCCGGCCGGGGCGCGTACGTGTACCTCCCCGCCGGGGTCCTGGTCGTCCTGCTCACCCTGGGGCAGATGCTCCTGGTCCCGGCCGCGCGCGGCCTCGTCCCCGATCTCGTCGACGAGCGGCACCTCGGTCTGGCCACCGGCGCCCTCTCCTCCGTCTCCGGGCTCGCCGTCCTGGGCGGCAGCGCGGGCACCGGGGCGCTCCTCTCGCTGCCCGCCCCCGCCCTGTGGACGGCGCTCGCGGCGGTGCCGCTGGCGGCGGCGGGAATCGGACGACTTGTGACATCGGGGCACCCGCGTCACGTAAATGCCCCGCAGGCGCATGGTGTTGGCGCAGGATCGGGTAGGCGACACCCGTCACCGGCCCGTGCAGAAGTCCAGAAAGACCAGAAAGAGGAGTGAGGCCATGTCCGCCCACCTGTCCGACGAGCTCAAGGCGCTGCTCGACAGCAAGGTCTTCATCAACGTCGCCACGATCCAGCCCGACGGCAGCCCCCAGGTCTCCCCGGTCTGGGCCAAGCGCGACGGCGACGACGTCCTCTTCTCCACGACCGTCGGCCGCCGCAAGGAGCAGAACCTGCGCCGCGACCCGCGTGTGACGGTCCTGGTGCAGCCCGCCGACAACCCGTACACGTACGCCGAGATCCGCGGCACCGTCGAGATCACCACCGAGGGCGGCCAGGAGCTCATCGACGAGCTGTCCCTCAAGTACACCGGCAAGAAGTACGCGGAGTTCAACCCGGCGTCCGCCCAGGACGGCGAGCGGGTCGTCGTCCGGGTCCGCGCGCGCAAGGTCGTCGGCGGCCTGTAGAAGTCCGTTCATCACCCCGGCCGCGGCGATGACACAGCCGTGACACCGTCGGGCCCATGGCACCCCTCCGGGCCCACTACCCTGGAGGGGTGACTATTCGCCTGTACGACACCAGCGCCCGGCAGACTCGCGACTTCACCCCGCTCACGCCGGGCTGTGTCTCGATCTACCTGTGTGGCGCCACCGTGCAGGCGGCCCCGCACATCGGGCACATCCGTTCGGGCCTGAACTTCGACATCATGCGCCGCTGGTTCACGTACCGCGGCTACGACGTGACGTTCGTGCGCAATGTGACGGACATCGACGACAAGATCATCAAGAAGGCGGCCGAGCAGAACCGCCCCTGGTGGTCGATCGGGTACGAGAACGAGCGGGCGTTCAACGACGCCTACACCGCTCTCGGCTGCCTGCCGCCCACCTACGAGCCACGCGCCACCGGCCACGTCACCGAGATGGTCGAGATGATGCGCGGCCTCATCGAGCGCGGCCACGCCTACGAGGCCGACGGCAACGTCTACTTCGACGTCCGCTCCTTCCCCGGCTACCTCCAGCTGTCCAACCAGGACATCGACGACCTGCGCCAGCCCTCCGGCGAGGGCGAGACCGGCAAGCGCGACCCCCGCGACTTCGCCATGTGGAAGGCGGCCAAGGAGGGCGAGCCGAGCTGGGAGACGCCGTGGGGCCGAGGCCGCCCCGGCTGGCACCTGGAGTGCTCGGCGATGGCCCACAAGTACCTGGGCTCCGCCTTCGACATCCACGGCGGCGGCATCGACCTGATCTTCCCGCACCACGAGAACGAGATCGCGCAGGCCAAGGGGTACGGGGACGAGTTCGCCAAGTACTGGGTGCACAACTCCTGGGTCACCATGGCCGGCGAGAAGATGTCGAAGTCGCTCGGCAACAGCGTCCTCGTCTCCGAGATGGTCAAGCACTGGCGGCCCATCGTGCTCCGGTACTACCTGGGCACCCCGCACTACCGCTCGACCATCGAGTACAGCGAGGACGCGCTGCGCGAGGCCGAGTCCGCGTTCGCCCGCATCGAGGGGTTCATCCAGCGCGTCGCCGAGAAGGCGGGCGGCGTCGTGGACCCGGCCGACGAGGTGCCGCCCGCGTTCGCCGAGGCCATGGACGACGACCTCGGGGTGCCGCAGGCGCTCGCCATCGTGCACACCGCCGTCCGGCAGGGGAACTCGGCGCTCGCCGCCGACGACAAGGAAGCCGCCGTGGCCCGCCTCGCCGAGGTCCGCGCCATGCTCGGCGTCCTCGGCCTCGACCCGCTCGACCCGCACTGGGCGGGCGAGAGCGACCGCGGCGAGGACCTGCACGGCGTCGTCGACACCCTCGTCCGCCTCGTGCTCGACCAGCGGGAAGCGGCCCGCGCCCGCAAGGACTGGGCCACCGCCGACGCCATCCGCGACCAGCTCGGCCAGTCCGGGCTCGTCATCGAGGACAGCCCGAGCGGCCCGCGCTGGAGCCTCGGCCCCCGCTGAGCCCCCGGATGTGCCGCCCGCGCCGTCGGGCGGCACACTTCATAGACGTACACACATATTCGTAGCCCCACAGGGCGCAGACGTAAGAGACAGGTAGGTCATGGCCGCCAACAACAACCGCCGCATGTCCGGCAAGAAGGGCGCGCAGGTCGGCAGTGGCGGCCAGCGGCGCAGGGGCCTGGAGGGCAAGGGCCCCACCCCGCCCGCCGAGATGCGCAAGGGCCACAAGAAGAACCGCGTCGCCAACGCGCAGGCCAAGCAGGCCGCCCGCCGCCCGAGCAGCCGCACCGGCGGCCCGCGCGGGAAGTCGACGTCCGAGATGGTCGTCGGCCGCAACCCGGTCGTGGAGGCGCTGCGCGAGGGCGTGCCCGCCTCCACGCTCTACGTCCAGCAGTTCATCGACAACGACGAGCGCGTCCGCGAGGCGCTCCAGCTCGCCGGTGAGCGCGGCGGCATCCACCTCATGGAGGCCCCGCGCCCCGAGCTGGACCGCATGACCAACGGCCTCAACCACCAGGGCCTCGTCCTCCAGGTCCCGCCGTACGAGTACGCGCACCCGGAGGACCTCGTCGCCGCCGCCTTCGACCAGGGCGAGGACCCGCTGATCGTCGCGCTCGACGGCGTCACCGACCCGCGCAACCTCGGCGCCGTCGTCCGCTCCGTCTCCGCGTTCGGCGGCCACGGCGTGGTCGTGCCCGAGCGCCGGGCCGCCGGGATGACCGCGGGCGCGTGGAAGACGTCGGCCGGTACCGCCGCCCGTACGCCCGTCGCCCGCGCGACCAACCTGACGCGCGCCCTGGAGCAGTACAAGAAGGCGGGCGTGGCGATCGTGGGCCTGGCCGCCGACGGCGACCACGAGGTCGGCGACCTCGACGCGCTCTCGGGCCCGGTCGTCATCGTGGTCGGCAGCGAGGGCAAGGGCCTGTCCCGGCTCGTCGGGGAGACCTGCGACTTCCGCGTCCGCATCCCGATGCCGGGTGGCGCCGAGTCGCTGAACGCCGGTGTGGCCGCCGGTGTCGTGCTCTACGAGGCGTCCCGCCGCCGCGCCTGACCGGCGCGTTCGTCCCGGGCCCCGCCCCTCCCACCAGGGTTTGACGGGGCCCGGACATTTGGGTGCGGTCAAGGCAGTGTCCTAAACACACATCACTCGGTTAGATGAGTGTGGACACCAGAACGCCCCGCACACCCTCGGGGGACCGCTCGTCGGGATTCGACGACGCTCCCGCGCTGAGCATGGTGAAGGTTCCGTGCGACCCGGCGCAGGTCATCGTCAACCACGCGAGTTTCCGCGTGCAGCTTCCCAGGGCGCAGCAGACGCAACTCCCGCGCATCGCACGGCACTTGGACGCCATGGGGATGGCCGGAGCCGAAGCGTCGACCACCCGTATCCCCGTCATCACCGGCGCCGGTACACCCGGCGCCCGGCGCCGCCCCGTCGTCATGCGCGGCGCCCAGGACCTCGCCGCCAGCGGCCTGCTGCAGTCCGCGCGCCGCGTGGGCGAGCCGGACGACGGTGGTGCCACACAGGTCATCCCGCGCGTCGACATGGACCGCGATCTCGCCGACGAGATGTACGACGGCGAGCCGACCGAGGAGACGCCCGTCGTCATCGGCCGCCAGGGCGGCGGCCCCGGCACCCGGATCCTGCCGCAGATGCGCCAGTCCGGCGCCGCGTTCGAGGACACCGGCGAACTCCAGCGGATCCCGTACGGGGACGAGGAGTTCGACGGGCCCGACGGCGACGAGGAGTCGGCCAACGAGACCACCGC
The DNA here is from genome assembly GCF_040644575.1 of Streptomyces sp. NPDC046939. NCBI lineage: Bacteria > Bacillati > Actinomycetota > Actinomycetes > Kitasatosporales > Streptomycetaceae > Streptomyces > Streptomyces sp. NPDC046939. The sequence goes on along the minus strand of NZ_JBEYWV010000026.1, from coordinate 48,848 downwards.
CGCCCGGCGCTACGGTCCCGTCCGGCACGCCTACTATCCGGGCCGCCGGATGAACCTCGGCGTCGTCCTCCTCCCGCTCCGCGTCTTCCTCGGCTTCATCTCCATCTACGCGGGCATGGGCAAGCTCTGCGACCCCGTCTACTTCGACGGCGGCGAGCGCGGCTCCATGGTCAAGTGGCTGAACTCGCTGCATCCGTGGGAGCTCGCCGAACCCATGCGCGACTGGGCGCTCCAGCACCCCGTCGGCGCCGGACTCGTCATCGCCTTCGCCCAGGTCATCGTCGGTGTCCTCACCGTCCTCGGCCTGTGGCAGCGCATCTCCGCCGTCCTCGGCGCCCTGCTCTCGGCCGCGCTCCTGCTCACCGTGAGCTGGAAGACCGTGCCCGCCTACGACGCGCCCGACATCATCTACCTCGCCGCCTGGTCCCCGCTGATCATCGCGGGCGCCCCGGTCTACTCGGTCGACGGCCGCCTCGCCGCCGGGGCCTGGCGGCGCCTCGGACCCCGCACCGCCCTGTGGGACCTGCGCCGCTACGTGCTGCGCCGAGGCACCGTCATCGCCACCCTCGTCATCGGCTCCACGCTGCTCATCGGCTCCCTGCTCGGCAGCGCCGTCCGCGACGCCGACCGCGTCACGGCCCCCGGGCCCGGCGACGCCCCGCGCAACGAGCAGCCCGGCTCCCCGCTCCCCTCCGCCCCCGGCCACAAGCAGCGCCACTCGCAGGCCCCGTCGGCGTCCTCCAGCTCGCCGACGCAGGGCACCACCGCGAGCCCGTCCGGCGCGGCCAGCTCCCCGGGCACCGTGCGCGAGTCCGGCACGGTCAGCGGCGCCACCGCCGCCCCGACGCAGGGCGCCACGGCCGGCCAGGTCCCGCCCCGCCAGACCACCCCGCAGCAGCCCCCGGCCAGCGCGACGGCGGGCCCGGCCACCGGCGCCGACGACACGTCCGGCGGCGCGGGCGGCAGCACGTCCGACGGCGGCGCCTCCTCCTCCGGCGGCGGTGGCGGCGCCCCCGAGCAAGGCGGCAACGGCAACGGCAACGGCAACGGCGGGCACGGCAGGCTGGTGGGCGGCCTGCTCGGCTGACCCCGCGTCCTCGCCCGTACGAGAGCGGGGCCCCGCACGAAGGTCGTGCGGGGCCCCGTCGTCATGGTGGTCAACGGCCCAGGGCCGCCAGCTCCTTCGCCGCCTCGCTGAGGTCCTTCGCCGTGTCGATCGCCCGCCAGTAGGCGCCCTGCGGGATCGGGAACCCGGCGAGGCGCTTGGCGCGGGCCAGGCGGGGGAACGTGGTGCGCTCGTGGTCGCCCGTGTCCGGGAGCAGCGAGGCGAACTCGGGGGAGAAGACGTACAGGCCCGCGTTGATCAGGTACGGCGAGGGCGGCGCCTCCACGAAGTCCGTGATGTGGCCGAACGTGTCCGTCTCGACGGCGCCCCACGGGATGCGCGGCCGGGCGAGGGCGAGCGTCGCGGTCGCCTCGCGCTCGTGGTGGAAGTCGGCCATGTCGCGCAGCGAGAACCGGGTCCAGATGTCGCCGTTCGTCGCGTACCAGGGCCGGTCCTGGTGCGGCAGGTGCCGGGCCGCGAACTTCAGGCCGCCGCCCCGGCCGAGCGGCTCCTTCTCGACGACCGTCGTGACGCGCAGCGGCAGATCCGTCCCCTCCAGCCACTCCTGGAGGACCTCGGCGAGATGCCCGCAGGAGACGACGGCGTCCGTGACGCCCTCCTCGGCGAGCCAGGCCAGCTGGTGGCCGATGATCGGCGTGCCCGTGCCCGGGATCTCCACCATCGGCTTCGGGCGGTCGTCGGTGTACGGGCGCAGCCGGGAGCCCTGGCCGCCCGCGAGGACGACGGCCTGGGTCGGGCGGTGGGCAGAAGAATGCGGGCCGTGCGCGGACGGTTCAACGGTCGTCATGACCGGAACTGTACGTGCGCACGGCCCGCCGGGGCTGCCGTCCGTCGGCGGCTCAGGCGCGGAACCCGGCCACCCCCGATGCGAACGAGGTGTCACAGACCGGCCGCGCGTAGGACTGGGCGCGCGCCGGACCGTACGCCTGCACCGCCGCGCGGCCCAGGGCCTTCGCGATCGACATGCAGTGCTTGGCGAGCGACGGGCGCCGGTCGACCTCCTGCTGGAGGTGGGTCAGCGCGATCCCGGGGTTGTCCTCCTGGAGCTCCTGCAGGAGCCGGTCGCGCAGGACGTCCTGCGGGGCGCGCGACTTGGCGCGGGCGGAGACATCGTGTGAGGAAGCCGTGAGGATGGAGTCCGCGTCGCTCCCGGACCAGTTGACTCGGGTGACCGCGAGGGTCCCGGAGAGCACCAGCATCACCGGCAGGACGAACGCGAGCGTGCGGGCGGCGCGGCGGGCGGGGCCCTGGCCCCGGGCACGGCGCGGCTTCTGGGTGTAGTCAGCGGAGTGCGTCACGCGAGTGAGCGTAGCGGTCAGTGATGATTTGGCGACATTTCGTCACTCGACCGAGGGACGGGTAACTAGGTTTCTTTGCTTACGCGTTGACGCCACTGGCCTATATGTCTTACTTGCCGGGGTATTTGTCGACACGGCACGCGCCCGGGGCATACGCGGAAAGGCCCCGCGCCGGTACGGCACGGGGCCCTTCCGCGGCTCTCAGTCCGTTCAGTCGGAGAGACGCTCGCCCGTCGAGGTCGAGAACACGTGGGTCTCGCCCGGCCGCGGCACGACGTGGAGCTGCGCGCCCTTCTCCGGGACCTCACGGCCGCCGACGCGGACGACGAGGTCCTTGTCCTCACCGCCGACGCGGGCGCTGCCGTAGACGTAGGCGTCGGCGCCGAGCTCCTCCACCACGTTCACGGAGACCGCGAGGCCCGCCGGGGCGTCGGTGGCGTCCTTGGTGAGGGACCTGGCGGCCTCGCCGCCGTGCTCGACGACGTCGAAGTGCTCGGGGCGGATGCCGACCGTGACCGTGGTGTCGCCCTTGTCGGACGCGGCCTTCAGCGCCTCGCGGTTGACCGGGACGACCGAGTTGCCGAACTTCACGCCGCCGTCGGTGATCGGGACCTCGACCAGGTTCATGGCCGGGGAGCCGATGAAGCCGGCGACGAAGAGGTTGGCCGGGCGGTCGTACATGTTGCGCGGGGTGTCGACCTGCTGGAGCAGACCGTCCTTGAGCACGGCCACGCGGTCGCCCATCGTCAGGGCCTCGACCTGGTCGTGGGTGACGTAGACGGTGGTGATGCCGAGACGGCGCTGGAGCGAGGCGATCTGCGTACGGGTCGACACGCGGAGCTTGGCGTCGAGGTTCGACAGCGGCTCGTCCATGAGGAACACCTGGGGCTCACGCACGATGGCGCGGCCCATGGCGACACGCTGGCGCTGACCACCGGAGAGCGCCTTCGGCTTGCGGTCCAGGTACTCGGTGAGGTCGAGGATCTTCGCGGCCTCCTCGACCTTCTGCCGGATCTCCGCCTTGTTGACGCCGGCGATCTTGAGCGCGAAGCCCATGTTGTCGGCGACGGTCATGTGCGGGTAGAGCGCGTAGTTCTGGAACACCATGGCGATGTCCCGGTCCTTCGGCGGGAGGTGCGTGACGTCGCGGTCGCCGATGCGGATCGCGCCGCCGTTGACGTCCTCCAGGCCCGCGAGCATGCGCAGCGAGGTCGACTTGCCGCAGCCGGACGGGCCGACGAGAACGAGGAACTCGCCGTCCTCGATCGCGATGTCCAGGCCGTCGACGGCGGGCTTGGTCGAACCCGGGTAGACGCGGGTCGCCTTGTCGAACGTGACAGATGCCATGGCTGTGAAGCCCCCTTCACCGGCAGGAACGTGCCGGACGATCCGTTGTAAAGGCGGGGCCGCCCTGGCTCGTGCCACGGCGGCGTGAAGCATGGTGGAGCGCTGGATGAAGCACTGGTGTAGTCCACGTGAGTGAACTGATCGGACCGTACCTGCCGGGTGGCCGGTCTGTCAGCAGTCCTGAGCTTGTGAGATTCGCCGAAATATTCGGGCAGGCAGAACAACGCACTTTTGACCACGCCTCACGGCTTCCTGCTTCACAGCTCGCCGCCGACGGACAACGGACTCCTCCGTCGCACCGCACGGTCTCACGCAGGCTCCACAGGCATGACGGCCGACAGCCCATCGGTCCGTAACGCACACCACCGCACGAACCGCCTTCTACGCGGCCACCACCTCATCCGACAGCTCGGACGCTTTGATCACCGAGGGAATCGCCCGCTCCGGCGGCAACGCCGACGCCACCAGCCAGTACAGCCGCATCCCCTCGTCCCGCAGATTCACCGCCGCGTTCACATCGCGGTCGTGAACCGCACTACACCCGGTGCATACCCAAACGCGCACTGCGACATCCAGCTTCGGTCCCTTCTCGTGGCAGCGCGCACAGCGCCGCGTAGACGGGAAGAAGCGGTCCACGATCACCAGCGTCCGGCCGTACCAACCGCACTTGTAGCGAAGCCGGCGCAGCAGCTCACCCCATGAAGCGTCTCTGATCGAGTCGTTGAGACGTGCCTTGCGCCGACGGCCCTTGCCCTTCCCTCCGGCCATGAGGGACACGATGGACAGATCCTCCACCACGAGCACTTGGTTCTCGCGCACGAGGCGGGTGGTGAGCTGATCCAGCATGTCCCTTCGCACGTCGCCCATGAGGGCGTACAGGCGCGCGATCTTCTGGCGTACCTTCTCGCGGTTGCGCGAACCGCGTTCCTTGCGATGCAACTCCCGCTGTAGCAGGCGTAGTCGGTCCGCGTACCGTCGCAGCAAGCGGGGGTGGTCCACCTTTGTGCCGTCGTCGAGCGTCATCAGTGAAGCCAGACCCAGGTCCAGGCCCACAGCCCGCGGCTCCCGCGAACCCGCGAGAAGCGCCACCGGCAGTGGCTCGACCACTTCCTCCACCAAAAATGCGACGAAGAACCGCCCCGCCCGATCCCGCTCCACCGTCAGCCGCACCGGCATGACACCCGACGGCAACGGCCGCGACCATCGCACGTCCAGCGGTGCACTGTGCAAAGCGAGCTTCACAGTGCCGATGCCGGGCTGCTCCGCATCCTCGCGCCAGCTGAAACCGGTGCGCGCATACGTCGCCGTGTCCCGCGCCCTCCCCTTCTTCTTCCGCCTCGGGTACTTCGACGAACCGCGGAAGAAGCGCTGAAAGGCGGCCTGCAAGTGGCGCAACGGCTGCTGCAGCACCGTCGACGACACCTCCATCAGCCACGACGTACCCTCCGCCCGCCGCCAACCGGTCAGGGCCCGGCACGTCTCCGCGAAGCCCACCGACACCCGATGCTCACGCCACGCCTTCTCCCGCAGCGCCAACCCCTCGTTGTAGACCCAGCGGCACGCGCCGAACGTCTTCGACAACTGCTCGGCTTGCGACGGCGTCGGGTAGAAGCGGTACCGGTAGACACGGTTCCGGGTGCCGGCCTCCGTCGCGCGACCCCGGGCGGGGACGGTCGGACCGCTACGTGACCAGCTGCTGTCGGCGATACCGAAAGCCTCCCGCTTGATGCGTTTGGCCTCTGTGCCAGCCACCGAAACCATGAGCCCCCGCCCCTCGGTGCAGTCCGATATTCGGAACAGCATGTCTGTCCGTCCAACGAACGGGCGCTCGGGTGGTTACGCCCGCCCTCCGGTCGACAGCACGCAAGAACTTCTTGGTCTGCGACAAGGGAGGCTGTGTAAGGTAGAGGCCTCCGCGCGGCCCCTGCTGCGCGTGCCTCCTTAGCTCAGCTGGTCAGAGCGCCGCTCTTGTAAAGCGAAGGTCGTCGGTTCGAATCCGACAGGGGGCTCCAGCACGTCAGGAAGGGCCCCGCTCCTTGCGCAGAGGAGCGGGGCCTTTTCGCGTGTTCAGTGGCGGCCGGTGAGGCGGTCGGCCGTTCTCGCCAGGCGGGACGATGTCGCGGTGTGCGTGGTGCGTTCGCGGTGGTCGGCTGTGCGGTAGGTGGCGTAGAGGCCGTGGACGCCGAGCCAGCGGAAGGGTTCCGGTTCCCACTTGCGGACCTTGTGGTTGACCCAGGGCAGGGTCGTCAGGTCGGTGGGGCCGGACTGGCCCGAGTCCTGTTGGACCAGGTCGCGCAGGGTGCGGGCGGCCAGGTTGGAGGTGGCGACGCCGGAGCCGACGTAGCCGCCCGCCCAGCCGAGGCCGGTCGAGCGGTCCAGGGCGACGGTGGCGCACCAGTCCCGGGGGACGCCGAGGACGCCGGACCAGGTGTGGGTGACGGGGACTCCGGTCAGATGGGGGAAGAGGGTCGTCAGGAGCTGGGTCAGGGAGGCCACCGTCGCCGGGTGGGTGCGGCCGTCGGTGTCCGTGCGGGAGGCGTAGCGGTAGGGGTGGCCCCGGCCGCCGAGGGCGATGCGGTCGTCGGCGGTGCGCTGGGCGTAGAGGTAGGCGTGGGCCATGTCGCCGAGGGTTTCGCGGTTCTCCCAGCCGATGGAGTCCCATTGGGCGGGGGTGAGGGGCGCCGTGGCGATCATGGAGGAGTTCATGGGGAGCCAGGTGCGGCGGTTGCCCTTGAGGGAGGCGGTGAACCCTTCGGTGCAGCGCAGGACGTAGGAGGCGCGGACCGTGCCGTAGGGGGTGACGGCGTGCTTGGGCTTGATCTCGGTGACGGGTGTCGACTCGTGGATCGTCACGCCCAGGGCCTCCACCGTCCTGGCCAGGCCCTTGAGGAGCTTCGCCGGGTGCAGGCGGGCGCCGTGCGGGGTCCAGGTGGAGCCGACGGCCCCGGCGACGCGGATGCGGTCGGTCGTCTCGCGGGCGCCGTGCAGGGTGCGGTCCTTCTCGCCGTAGGAGAGTTCCGTGGCGTGGAAGGCGCGCAGGCGCGCCAGTTGGGCCGGGGTGTACGCGACCTCCAGGACGCCGCCCTGGTGGATGTCGGCGTCGATGGATTCCGCGCGGGCCACCTCGATGACCTCGCTGACCGTGGCGTTCATGGCCTGTTGGAGGCGGACGGCGGCGTCGTGGCCGTGGAGGGCGGCGTAGCGGTCGCGGCCGGCGATGCCGTTGTAGAGCCAGCCGCCGTTGCGCCCCGAGGCCCCGTAGCCGCAGAACTTCTGTTCGAGGACGGTGATGCGGAGGAAGGGGGCGGCCTTCTTCAGGTAGTACGCCGTCCACAGGCCCGTGTAGCCGCCGCCGACGATGGCGACATCGGCGCTCGCGTCGCCCGCGAGGGGTTCACGGGGGGCGGGCAGGCCGTCGTCCGCGTACCAGAACGATATGCCGCCGTTGGCGGGGCCCGCCGCGCCGTTGCCGATGCTGTTCGCGCTGCTCATGGCGGTGGACGTTACTGCGCGGGACGGGTTCGCGGCAGGGGTCGGCCGCGGCCGAGGGGGCGGCAGGCGAGGCCGGTCAGGAGCGCGGCTGCGTGGCCGAGGTCGGTGAAGGTGCGGGTGGTGGCGAGCGGGACGCCGTAGATGAGGAGGGCGGCGGCCAGGTACACGTGGCGCCAGGGTGGCGTGATGCGGTGGGTGAGGACGCCGATGCTGCCCGCGAGGGCGTAGCTGACGCCGATGTCCAGGGTGTCGACGGCGGACGTGGGCGCGTGCCCGTAGCGGATGGCCCACAGCAGGGCACCCTCGCTGACCAGGGTGGCGAGGACGTGCGCGGCGGCGACGACGACGAGCCAGCGCGCGGTCGAGAGCCAGCGTTCGGCCTGGGCGTGGAAGACGGTGTAGAGGACGGCGTACGGCCACCAGGCGCCGCCGTCGGTCCACAGGGCGGAGGAGACGAGGACGCGGACGGGGTGGGTCGCGAGTTCGTGCAGGTTGGTGGAGCGCCGGCGCAGGAAGTCGTGCTCGGAGTGCGGGTCCATGTGGTGGGCGGCGACGGTGGTGAGGAGGAGCACGGTCAGCCAGAGGTAGGTGCAGGGGGCGTCGCGGACGTACGACCCGGCGAGCGTTCCCGCACGGCGCAGAAAAAGGCGCATGGTCGATTGAGGCACGCGGGTAGGGTCGGCTGTGTGATCGACATTCCGGAGGGGCTCGTACAGTCGCAGGCGGAGTACGCGGGGGAGGCGGGCCGCGCGTTCATCGCGGCGCTGCCCGCGCTGGTGGAGGAGTTCGTCGAGCGGTGGGGGCTGCGGCTCGACGGGGCGCCCATGCACGGGGTGGCGGCGCTGGTCCTCCCGGTGGTGCGGCGCGCGGACTCGGTGCCCGCGGTGGTGAAGTTCCAGCTCCTGGACGAGGAGACGGAGGGCGAGCCGGTCGCGTTGCGGGTGTGGGACGGTGACGGCGCGGTGCGTCTGCTCGACCATGACGCCCGTACGGGGACCATGCTGCTCGAACGGCTCGACGCGGGGCGGATGCTGAGCTCCGTCGAGGACTCCCGCAAGGGCGTGCTGGTCATCGCCGAGCTGCTCGCGCGGCTGACGGCGGGGCCCGCGCCGGAGGGGATGCGGCGCCTGGACGACATCGCGGCGCGGATGCTCGCGGGGGTGCCGCGGGCGCTGGAGCGGATCGCGGACCCGGGGCGGCGGGCGGTCGTGGCGTCGTGCGCGGCGGCGGTGCGGGAGGTCGCGGCGGAGCCCGCGGGCGACCGGCTGCTCCACTGGGACCTGCACTTCGAGAACGTCCTGGCGAGCGAGCGGGAGCCGTGGGTCGCCATCGACCCGAAGCCGCTGGCCGGGGACCCGGGGTTCGACCTGTGGCCCGCGCTCGACAACCGCTTCGAGGCCGACGAGGTCATGTGGCGGTTCGACGCGATGACGGACGTGCTGGGGCTCGACCGGGAGCGGGCACGCGCCTGGACGCTGGGCCGTGTGCTGCAGAACGCCTTGTGGGACGTGGAGGACGGGCGGGAGCTGTCGGCCGACGACTTGGAGATCGCTCGTCGATTGCTGGGCGGCCGGTGAGCGGCGGGGCGGCAGCGGTTAGCCTGCGCGCATGATCCGAGCCGCAGCCCCCGCCGATGTGTCCGTCATCCACGCCATGGTGCGTGAACTCGCCGAGTACGAGCGCTGCCTCGACGAGGCGCAGGCCACCGAGGAGCAGCTGCGCGAGGCGCTGTTCGGGGAGCGCCCCGCCGCGTTCGCGCACATCGCCGAGGACGACGCGAGCGGGGAGCCGGTCGGGTTCGCGCTGTGGTTCCTGAACTTCTCCACCTGGCGCGGGGTGCACGGGATCTACCTGGAGGACCTGTACGTGCGTCCGCAGGCGCGGGGCGGCGGCCACGGGAAGGCGCTGCTCACCGAGTTGGCGCGGATCTGTGTGGAGCGTGGGTACGGGCGCCTGGAGTGGTCCGTCCTGAACTGGAACGAGCCGTCGATCAACTTCTACCGCGCGCTCGGGGCCCGGCCGCAGGACGAGTGGAGCGTGTACCGGCTGACCGGCGAGGCGCTGGACAAGCTCGGTTCGTAGCCCCTCGCGCGGGGGTTCCGAAGACAGCTCTCAGGGTTCGAGGACCACCTTGCCCGTCGTGCCGCGCGTCTCCAGGGCGTGGTGCGCGGCCGCCGCCCGGGCGAGCGGGAAGCGGTGGACGGCGGGCCTGAGGACGCCGCGGCCCGCGAGATCGAGGGCGGCGAGCTCCAGGGTGCGGATGGGGTTGTCGCCGCCCGCCTTGCGCATCATCGCCGGGCCGAGGACCTCCTCCTGCACGAGGCCGCGGCGGGCGCGTTCCGCCTCGTCGAGGAGGAGGGGGCCGCCGGTGTCGCCGATGCCCTGGGCGGACCAGCCGAAGATGACGTGGTGGCCACCGGGGCCGAGGAGGTCCAGGGCGGCGGTGGCGGTGGGGCCGCCCACGCCGTCGTAGAGGACGGTGGCCTCGCGGCCGAGGTGTACGAGGAAGTCGGCCGCCCGGGCGGTCCAGTCGGGGCGTGTGTAGTCGAGGGCGAGGTCGGCGCCGTTCTCCGCCACGAGCGCGGTCTTCGCGGGGCCGCCGGCCAGGCCGATGACCGTGCCGCCCGCGTGCTTCACGTACTGGACGAGGAGGGTGCCGATGCCGCCCGCCGCCGCGGGGACGATCGCGACCGTGTCGGGGGTGGTCTCGGTGAAGTTCAGGATGCCGAGGGCGGTACGGCCGGTGCCGATCATGGCGACGGCCCGGGCGGCGTCGAGTCCGGCCGGGACGTCGTGGAGGCGGTCGGCGTCCGTGACGGCCAGCTCGGCGTAGCCCCCGGGGGCGAAACCCAGATGGGCGACGACCTTCCGGCCCAGCCAGGACGGGTCGGTGTCCGGGCCCAGCGCCTCGACGGTGCCGGCGACCTCGCGGCCCGGGATGGTGGGCAGATCGGGGAGGCGGGGCAGCGGGCCTTGCACACCGCTGCGGATGGCGGTGTCCAGGAGGTGTACGCCGGCGGCCTCGACGGCGATACGGACCTGGCCGGGGCCGGGCTCGGGGTCGTCGGTCTTCTCGTAGGTCAGGTTCTCGGCCGGGCCGAAGGCGTGGAGGCGGATGGCGTGCACGGCTGCTCCCTTGGCGGGTTGCGGGGTGGGGCTGGGCGCCAGTCTTCGACCTCGACCGCGGTTGAGGTCAAGGGCGGTTGAGGTCAGGGCGGTGGGTGGACGGTGGCCGGGGGATGTCAGTGGGGGAGTGCAGCATGGGGGCATGGCAGTGGACAGGAGTGGCGGGGCGGCGGCGAAGGTGAAGAAGGCGCGGCGGGCGGAGGTGCGGTTGCCCCCGCTGGTGCCGTGGGAGGAGGGCGGGCGGCTGGAGCCGGACGGGGACTACGACGGGCTCGCGTTCGACGGGGCGGACTTCGCGGGGCAGGACGGGGCCGGGGCGCGCTTCATGGACTGCGCGGTCCGGGCCTGCGGCTTCGACGACGCGGGGTTGCGGCGGGCGCGGATCCTGGACTCGGTGCTGACCGGGATCAGAGGCGTCGGCACGGATCTCGCGGAGGCGACCCTGCGGGACGTGGAGGTGGCGGACGCGCGGCTCGGCGGGGTGCAGATGCACGGGGCCGTCCTGGAGCGGGTCGTCGTCAAGAGCGGGAAGATCGACTACCTGAACCTGCGCACGGCACGCCTCAAGGACGTCGTCTTCGACGGCTGCGTACTGGTGGAACCCGACTTCGGCGGCGCCCGCCTGGAGCGGGTCGAGTTCCCCGGGTGCGTCCTGAAAGGCGCGGACCTGACGGGCGCGACGCTGACGGACGTCGACCTGAGGGGCGCGGCCGAACTGGGCATCGCGCGGGGAGTCGACCGCCTGGGCGGCTCGGTGATCTCCCCACCCCAACTCTTCCACTTGGCCCCGGCGTTCGCGGCGCAGGTGGGGGTGCGGGTGGTGGGGTGACGGGTTCTCGGGCGGGGCGGGGGTGCTTCGGGTGGGGGTGCGGGTGATGGAGGCGGGCTCCCGGGCGGGCGGGGGCTGGGGTGGTCGCGCCCTGCCGGGCGGGGGCTGGCGTGGTTTCGACAGGTGGGGGAAGCGTGGCGGCCCAGCTCCGGGGCGGCGTGGGTGGTTGCGACGGTCGGGGCCGCGTCGGGTGGGTCGTGCCTGGTGGGGGCCTTTGGTCAGTCGGGGACCGGGACGCGGGGGAAGCGGGACTGGAGGGTCCAGATCGTTGGGTTGTCCGCCAGGGGCTCGTGCATGTCGGTCAGGTCGGCGATCAGGTCGTGGAGGAAGTCGCGGGCCTCGCGGCGCAGCTCCGTGTGGGAGAAGGTCAGCGGGGGTTCGTCGCCGGGCATCCAGTCGGCCTCCACGTCGACCCAGCCGAAGCGGCGCTCGAACAGCATGCGGTCCGTCGACTCCGTGAAGTCCAGCTCCGCGTACTGCGGGGTGGCGCTGCGGCTGCCGCGCGGGTCCCGGTCGAGCAGCTCCACGATGTCGCACAGCGCCCACGCGAAGTCGAGCACCGGCACCCATCCCCAGGCTGTGGACAACTCCCGGTCGGCCTTGGTGTCGGCCAGATACACGTCGCCGCAGAACAGGTCGTGGCGCAGCGCGTGGACGTCCGCGCGGCGGTAGTCCGTCTGCGGGGGGTCCGGGAAGCGGCGGGAGAGGGCGTAGCCGATGTCGAGCACGTAAGGGATGGTGTCACGCCCCGGGAGGCGCTCACGGCAGCAGGCGTTGTTCCTTCGCCACCGACACCGCGCCCGCCCGCGTGTCCACGCCGAGCTTGTCGTAGATGCGGCCCAGGTGGGTCTTGACCGTCGCCTCGCTGATGAAGAGGGCCTTGGCGATGTCACGGTTGCCGAGGCCGTGCGCCAACTGGGCGAGGATGTCGCGTTCGCGCTCCGTCAGAGTCGGGCGGGGCTTGCGCAGGTTGGCCATGACGCGGCTGGCGACGGGCGCGGAGAGGGTCGTACGGCCCTGGGCCGCCGCCTGGATCGCGGCGAACAGTTCCTCCGGGCGCTCCGCCTTCAGCAGGTAGCCCGTCGCGCCGGCCTCGATCGCGCGGGTGATGTCGGCGTCCGTGTCGTACGTGGTCAGGACCAGGACGTGCGGGGTGGGGCCCGGGCCCGCGGTGAGGCGGCGGGTCGTCTCGACGCCGTCGATGCCCGCGCCGAGCTGAAGGTCCATGAGCACGACGTCCGGGGCCAGTTTGGCGGCGAGCGCGAGCGCCTCCTCGCCGGTGCCCGCCTCGCCGACGACCTCGATGCCGTCCGCGCTGTCGAGGAGGGCGAGGAGTCCTGCGCGGACCACTGCGTGGTCGTCGCAGAGGATGAGGCGGGTCGGGGGCACGGGGCTCCTTGTTGTGAGGTCTGGGGGCTCGGGGCTGGGTGCGGGTGTCGCCGTCGCGTCGTGGGGGGCGGGTTGTTCGCGGGTGCGGGTGTCGTCGTGGCTGGTCGCGCAGTTCCCCGCGCCCCTGCGGGGCGCTGTTCTCCGCGGGCCCCTCACGATCTTCCTCCCGTCAGCGGGATCGATGTCGAGAGCACCGTGCCCTCGCCCGGGGTCGATTCGATCGTGACCGTGCCGCCCAGCTGGTGGGCGCGGGCGCGGATCGCCGGGAGGCCGTGGCCGCGTACCCCGGACGGCGCGTCGGGCGGGTCCGTCGGGACGAATCCGCGGCCGTCGTCGGCGATGTCCAGGACGACCTGGTCGTCGAGGAGGGTGAGGGTGAGCGCGGCGGTGGTCGCGCCGGAGTGTTCGCGTACGTTGGCGAGCGCGCCCTGGGCGATCCGCAGGAGCGCCGACTGGACGCGGTCGGGGAGGACGGGCCCGTTGGAGCCGCTCGCGGGGTCGATGGTCACCCGGACCGTCAGGCCGCCGCTCGATTCGCGCGCCGCCACGGCCCGCAGCGCCTCCTCCAGCCCGCGCGCAAGATCCGCGGGGGCGAGGTCGTGCACGAAGCGGCGCGCTTCGGTGAGGTTGTGCTCGGCGACGGACGCGGCGGTGCGGACGTGGGCGCGGGCCTTGGCCGGTTCGGTGTCCCAGACCCGTTCGGCGGCCTGCAACAGCATCTGCTGGCTGGAGAGCCCTTGCGCGAGGGTGTCGTGGATCTCCATGGACAGGCGCTGGCGTTCGGCGAGAGTGCCCTCGCGGCGTTCGGCGGCGGCGAGTTCGCGCCGGGTGCGGACGAGGTCGTCGATGAGGGCCCGCTGGCGTACGGCCTGCCGCTGCATCTGGAGGAAGACGGCGGTGGCGATGACGACGACGGCGGGCGGGCCGAGCACGAGGTCCGGGTCCCAGCGGCCGGCGAGCCGGAGTTGCGCCGCGATGACGAGCCCCGTCAGCAGCGCCACCAGGGCGAGCGCGGCGCGGGTGGGCAGCGTGCGCAGGCCGGTGTAGAAGAGCGGCACCGCGCACCAGGCGAAGCTCGGGGCGAGCGCGACGAGCACCACCCAGACGGCGACGACGAGCAGCAGCCACACCCGTCGCCCCGCTCTGGAGCGGGTGCGGGCGGCGAGCCCGGTGACGTACACGAGGGCGAGCAACCCGCACAGGGTGACGGCCCAGGGGGTGCGGTCGTCGCCGGGGTGGCGCAGGAGGAAGCGGGCGAGGGCGACGGCTAGGAGCAGGAAGAACGCGGCGTGCATGACGGCGGCCAGGCGCCGGGTGTCGGCCCGGTGGCTGCGGTCGAGGCCGTCGGTGCGCGGCCACGGCTTGTCGGGCACGGCCGCCTCCTTCTCCTGTCACGGCTCCGAACTGGGCAGACCCTTCCATTGTCGGGCGCCCGCGGCCCCCCGGGGTCAACCGATCGGATGACCCCGCTGTCGGCCGCCCGGCCCCGCACGAGCAACCAAAACACCGACGGCCCCGCCCCTGCCTCGGACCCAGTCTGGATACCAGCCGGACCAACCCCGTACCCCTCCCGGACCTCCCCCGGGACCTCCCCCGGGACATCCCTCCAAGACTCCAAGGAACCGCCATGAAGAAGCTCTCCCGCCGCTCCGCCCTCCTCACCGGCGGCGCCGTTCTCGTCGCCGTCGCCGCGGGTACGGCCGGTACCGTCAGCGCCAACGCCTCCGCCCCGGCGGTCCCGGCCGCCGCGCCCGCCGCCGCCTCGGCCGCGAAGGGTGGCGGCGCCACCATGTCGACGACGCATCTGACGCTGGCGTCCGCCACCAAGGCCGCGCAGGCCGCGCTCGATGCCGCGAAGAAGGAGAACCAGAAGGTCTCCGTCGCCGTCGTCGACCGGAACGGCAACACCGTCCTGACGTTGCGCGGCGACGGCGCGGGCCCGCAGGCGTACGAGGCGGCGGAGAAGAAGGCGTTCACCGCCGTCTCGTGGAACGCCCCGACGTCCGAGCTGGCCAAGCGTCTGGACAAGGCGCCGACCTTGAAGGACATCCCCGGCACGCTGTTCCTCGGCGGCGGCGCGCCCGTGGCGTCGCAGGGCGCCCCGATCGCGGGCATCGGGGTCGCCGGCGCCCCGTCGGGCGACCTGGACGAGAAGTTCGCGCAGGCCGGTGTGGACTCGCTCCACCTCCGCTGAGGCCGTGGCACGGGGGCGGCGGCCCGGACATAGAGGGGCAATAGGATCGCGTCGTGCGTCCTGACCAGCCCCGCCGCTCCGACCAGCCCCGCCGCCCCCAACATCCCCACCGTCCCGGCCGCTCCCCGTTCCTGGCAGCGCGCCCGGCACCGCTTACCGCCCTGCTCCTGGTGACGACCCTCACCGCCTGTTCCGGCGGCGTCCACGGCACCCCGGGCGCCGCCGGTCTCCGCGACCCGTACTTCCCCCGCCTCGGCAACGGCGGCTACGACGTCACGCACTACGCCCTCGACCTCGCCTACGACCCGGACACGCACCGCCTGACCGGCAGGGCCGACATCACCGCGACCGCGCGGCAGGCGCTCAGCGCGTTCGACCTGGACTTCAAGGGGCTGACGGTGGACGGCGTCACGGTCGACGGGGAGCGCGCGGCGGGCAGCCGGGTCGGGTACGAGCTGAAGGTGCGCCCGCGCGACGAACTGCGCGAGGGCGCCACGTTCCGCACCACCGTCCGCTACTCGGGCGAGCCGGTGACGATCACCGACCCGGACGGTTCGGAGGAGGGCTGGCTGCGCACCGCCGACGGCGCCCTCGCCCTCGGCGAACCGACCGGCTCCATGGCCTGGTTCCCCGGCAACCATCACCCGTCCGACAAGGCGACGTACGACATCACGGTCACCGTCCCCAAGGGGTTGAAGGCCGTCTCCAACGGCGAGCCGAAGCGGGAGCGGACCTCCGCCGACGGGCGGCGCACGACCTACGCCTGGCACGTCGCGCAGCCCATGGCGAGCTATTTGGCGACCGTGGCGATCGGCCGGTTCACGATGCGGACGTACACCACCCCCTCCGGGCTGCCCGTGCACACCGCCGTCGATCCGCACGAGGCGAAGGCGAGCGCCAAGGTCCTGGCGCGGCTGCCCGAGGTGATCGCGTGGGGGACGAGGACGTTCGGGGCGTACCCGTTCTCGTCCGCCGGCGCCGTCATCGACCGCGCGGGCGACGCCGGGTACGCGCTGGAGACCCAGAACCGGCCCGTCTTCCCCGGCGCCCCGGACCTCGGCACCTTCGTCCACGAGCTGGCCCACCAGTGGTACGGCGACTCCGTCTCGCCCGAGTCGTGGCGCGACATGTGGCTCAACGAGGGGTTCGCCACCTACGCGGAGTGGCTCTGGGACGAGGAGCACGGCGGGCCGACGGCCCAGGAGACCTTCGACGCGCTGTACGCACGCCCCCGGAGCGACACCGTCTGGTCCTTCCCGCCCGCCGACCCGCCCACCGCCGCGCAGATCTCGGACCCGCCCGTGTACCAGCGCGGCGCCATGGTCCTGCACAAGATCCGCCGGACTGTCGGCGACGCGAAGTTCCGCGCCCTGCTGCGCGGCTGGGCCGCCGCCCACAAGTACGGCAACGCCTCCACCGCCGACTTCACGGCGTACGTCGAGAAGGAGAACCCCGGCCGGGCGAAGGAGCTGGGGCGCGTCTGGGACGTGTGGCTGTACGGGGACGGCAAGCCGGGGCGGGGCTGAGGTCAGCGCGTGAGCGGTTTCCTCAGAACCCGGCACGGGCGGCCCTTCCGCAGGTCCGGGCGCCGGTCGAGCTCTACGTAGCCGAGCGCCCTCCAGAAGGCGAGCGCCTCGGGGTTGGTGTCGAGCACGGCGAGCCGTACGCCGGTCCGCCCGTCCGCCCGGAACCGGTCCTCGACGGCGGTCGCCAACTCCCGCCCGAGCCCCTGCCGTTGCCGGTCCGCCGTGATCATCAGCAGTCCGATCCACGGGTCCGGGTCGTCCCGCTCGGTGGCCTCGGGGTGGTGCGCGAGGGTGACGGCGAGGCCGACGAGGCGCCCGCCCACCCGCGCGAGCAGCACCTCGGCGCCCGGTACGGCCAGCTCGTCGGCGAGCGCGACGGCGACCTGCGCGTCGGTGATGGCGTCCGGGTCGGGGAAGTCACCGCTGAGGGCGAAGAACTCCCGGTTCGCGGCGTACACCTCGGTCACCTCGGTGAGCAGTTCGCCGGGCAGGGCGTGGTCGGGGCCGGGGTCGAGCGGTTCGAGGATCATGCGGTGAGCGTAGGGAGCGCCTTATTGCGTTGCGCGGGCGGCGCGCGGCCGCGCAGCATTTCGGCCATGACCTCGTACCGGTACGTTCCGCGTCCGCTGTCCGCTGTCGCCGTCGTGGCGCGGCGACAGCGGCGGGCCGCCCGGAGCCGGAGGCCGATCCCGCCCCTCGCGTGAGCGGGGCCCTGGTCGCGGGGGTGCTCGCCGGGTACGGCATCGCCGTCCCGGTCGGCGCCGTCGGGGCCTACCTCGTGTCGTTGACGGCCCGTACGAACCTGCGGACGGGTGTCTGCGCCGCGCTCGACGTCGCCACGGCGGACGGGCTGTACGCGCTGACCGCCGTCGCGGGCGGGGCCGCGCTCGCCCCGCTGATCGAGACCGTCCGCACCCCACTGCGCTGGGGCGCGGCGGCCGTCCTCCTCGCTCTGGCCGCGCACGGCGTCGTACGTGCGCTGTGTGCCGCACGACCCGCTCCGGAGCCGCGGCCTGCCGCCGCCCGGGCCTACTGGGGGCTCCTCGGCCTGACGCTGCTCAACCCCATGACCGTGATCTACTTCGCGGCGCTCGTCCTCGGCGGCGGCGACGCGGTCACCGGGGCCGGGCCGCGGATCGCCTTCGCCGTGGCCGCGTTCGCCGCGTCGGCGAGCTGGCAACTGCTGCTCGCGGGCGGCGGCGCGCTGCTCGGCCGCGCGCTGACCGGCGTACGGGGGCGGAGGGCGACGGGGCTGCTTTCGAGCGCGCTCATCGCGGGGCTGGCGGTGCGGCTGGTGCTGACGGGGTAGCGGGGGCGCCGCCGGAACGCGGGCGGCGGGCCCCCGGTGCACACACCCGAGGCCCGCCGCCCTTCACTTCCGCCTACCGTCAGACGTTGACGCCGAAGTCCTGCGCGATGCCCGTCAGGCCCGAGGCGTAGCCCTGGCCGACGGCGCGGAACTTCCACTCCGCCCCGTTCCGGTACAGCTCGCCGAAGACCATCGCCGTCTCCGTCGCCGCGTCCTCGGAGAGGTCGTAGCGGGCGATCTCGGCGCCGCCGGCCTGGTTGACGATGCGGATGTACGCGTTGCGCACCTGGCCGAAGTTCTGCGAGCGGTTCTCCGCGTCGTAGATCGAGACCGGGAAGACGATCTTGTCGACGTCGGCGGGGAGCGCCGCCAGGTTGACGTTGATCGCCTCGTCGTCGCCCGCGCCCTCGCCCGTGCGGTTGTCGCCGGTGTGCACGATGGACTGGTCCGGCGTCTGCTTGTTGTTGAAGAAGACGAAGTGGCCGTCCGAGTAGACCTTGCCCTGCGGGTTCACGGCGATCGCCGAGGCGTCAAGGTCGAAGTCGGTGCCCGTGGTGGTGCGGACGTCCCAGCCGAGGCCCACGGTGACGGCCGTCAGGCCCGGAGCCTCCTTGGTCAGCGAGACGTTGCCACCCTTGGACAGGCTTACAGCCATTGGGGGAGTCCTTCCCTCGTTTTCGATCCTGCGTACGTAGCCCGAAGCTACTCGTACCCCTATGAACGCGGGGCGGGGACCGGAGGTTCCAGCTCTCTTTACTTTCTTTACCCGGGTCTCGGTGCGGGCGAAAACCGGGTGACGCGGGCGGCGTCGGCGCGCGACCATGGACCCATGTCCGGTCCCTATCCCATCCGCGGCTCGGTCGTCCTCCCGGAGGCCGAGCTCCAGTGGCGTTTCTCGCGGTCGTCCGGGCCGGGCGGGCAGCACGTCAACACCAGCGACTCGCAGGTGGAGCTGCGGTTCGACCTGGCGGCGACCGAAGCGCTGCCCGAGGTGTGGAAGGCGCGGGCGCTCGAACGGCTGGCGTCGCGCCTCGTGGACGGGGTCGTGTCCGTACGGGCCTCCGAGCACCGGTCGCAGTGGCGCAACCGGGAAGCGGCGGCCGTGCGGCTTGCCGCGCTGCTGGCGGAGGCGAGTGCGCCGCCGCCGAAGCCGCGGCGGCCCACGCGGGTCCCTCGCGGGATCAACGAGCGCCGGTTGAGGGAGAAGAAGGCGCGGGCCGAGACCAAGCGGGGGCGGTCCGGGCGGGGCTGGTAGGCGGCTACGGGGGTGCGGCCTACCGGCTCCGCCGAACCCGGCCCCACTCCTGGCCGCCCGTGAAATGGCGCACGAAGTGTGCATTTCAGGGGCGCGGGGAACTGCGCGACCAGCCACGACGTACCCGCACCCAAGAACGACACGGACCTTGCGGCTAGCCCAGGGTGCGGTACTTGCCCCGGAAATAGAGCAGCGGGCCGCCGTCCGCGCTCGGGAGGGCCGCGCTCAGGACCCGGCCGATCACGAGCGTGTGGTCACCGGCGGGAACCAGTTGCTCCGTGCGGCATTCGAGCGTCGCCAGGGAACCCCCCACGAGCGGCGCCCCCGTGTGGGAGCCGCGCACGTAAGGGATGTCCTCGAACAGGAGCCGGTCGCTGATGCGGCCCTTCATGGCGAACCGGCCCGCGATGTGGCTCTGCTCCTCGGTGAGCAGGGACACGGCCCAGAGGGGCTGGTCGTCGAGGAGGTCGTCCATGCGGGAGCCGTTGCGGATGGAGACGAGGACGAGGGGCGGGTCGAGGGAGACGGACATGAACGCCGTGGCCGTCATCCCCGCGTCCTCCCCGGCGGGCCCGTCGGGGTCGAGCGGCGGCTCGTGCGCGGTCAGCAGGACGACCCCCGAGGCGAGACGGGACAGGGCGGCGCGGAAATCGTCGGTGCTCACGCCTTCAGCATGCACATCCGTGATCGGGGAAGTCTTCAACACGCTCCCGACGCTAGCCCGGCGCCCATGCGCCCCACATCGGACGGATGGCCGAGAATGGTCCTAGGTCCCGGGTCCGCCCCGGGTCCACCGTGCGGGCCGGGTGAGAAGTAAGCAAACTCACAGGGTTCCCCGAGGTAACCGCCTCAATCCCTAGGGAGGGCCTGTGACTTGAGTCACAGGAGGCATTAATTGTTGACCCTGTGTACCGAGTGGGCAGCTCGCTGTGATTCAGTGGCGTCGACACTGCGAGATGAA
Source organism: Streptomyces sp. NPDC046939 (assembly GCF_040644575.1). Classification (NCBI taxonomy): domain Bacteria; kingdom Bacillati; phylum Actinomycetota; class Actinomycetes; order Kitasatosporales; family Streptomycetaceae; genus Streptomyces; species Streptomyces sp. NPDC046939. The sequence continues at coordinate 28,996 of NZ_JBEYWV010000026.1, read as the reverse complement.
CGTGCTCATGCACGTGCGCGTAGAGAGCCGATGAGAATTCTGGAGTGCTGTCGAGGTCTCGGGGAGAACTGAGCATGGAGACCGAGTCGGAGCCTTACGTCCGTCTTGCGACCCTGCATCAGTTGCACCAGGTGATGGCGGACATGAACACCGCCCGCAGTCTGGCCGACACCTTGCAGACGGTCGCCGACGGCATCGTGACCGGGCTCGGCTACGAGCTGGCGTGCGTGAACCTCGTACAGCCCGACGGCGACCTGGTCGTCGCCGCCCTCGCCGGGAACTCCGCCGCCGAGGCGCTGATCGCCGGCCGCGTCGGCTCCCGCGAGTCCTGGGACCGCCGCCTGAGCATGGGCGAGGCGTGGGGCACCCTGCGGTTCATCCCGTACACCGAGGGCTGGGTCCTCGACGACGACGACGTGCCGCAGTGGTTCACCGACGGCCCGCCGCCCCGCTTCGAGGACGAGTGGCACCCCTCGGACCGCCTCTTCGCGCCGATGTACGCGACGGGCGGCTCGGGCGACGAGCTGATCGGCGTGATCTCCGTGGACCGCCCGCGCAACGGCCGCAGGCCGGGCGCCTGGGGCCGCGAGGCGCTCCAGATGTACGCGTTCCAGGCCGCCATCGCGATCAGCAACGCCCGTCTGCGGGCCAACATGCAGCGCGCCCTGGTCCGCCTGGAGCGGGAGCAGCAGGCGCTGCGGGCCAGTGAGGAATCCTTCCGGCAGGCCTTCGAGTACGCGCCGTCCGGCATGGCCGTCGCCGAGATGGGCGGTGACCAGCACGGTCTGATCCTGCGGGTCAACGACGCGCTGTGCCGCCTGCTCGGCCGGCACTCCTCCGCGATGCGCCGCTACTCGTTCGCCGACCTCGTGCACCCGGAGGACATAGGCACGCTCCTGCGCACCTCGGCGGAGGGAGGGCGCGCCGAGCTGCGGCTCGCGCGGCGCGACGGGAGCTACGTCTGGGTCAGCCTGCGCAACTCGGTCGTCGCCGACGCCACCGACGGGCCCCGCTTCCTCCTCACGCACGTCGAGGACATCGAGGAGCGCAAGCGCCGCGAGCTGGCGCTCGCCCACCGCGCCTCGCACGACTCCCTGACCGGGTTGCCGAACTCGGCGGAGCTGCGCGCGCGGCTCTCCGCCCGGCTGTGCCAGCGCCCGCAGGACACCGGCAGGCCGAGCGCGATCGACTCGCTGGACGCCGCCTACGGCGATCACGGGCCGCACGGCCTCCACGGCCACGACTACGACTACGGGTCCGTCCCGGCCGTCCCCGCCGTCCCGCACCAGTCCGGGCTCTACGACGGGTTCGAGGGCGACCACCACGTGCACCTGACGTCGCCCGACGGGCCCGACGCCACCGGGACCGGCGTGGACGACGGCACGAAGGGGCTGGCCGTCCTCTTCTGCGACCTCGACGGCTTCAAGTCGATCAACGACCGGTTCGGGCACAACGCGGGGGACGCCGTCCTCATCGAGGTGGCCCGCAGGCTGACCAACGGCGTACGGGACGGGGACACGGTGGCCCGGCTCGGCGGCGACGAGTTCGTGGTCCTCGCCGACGGGCTCGGCGCGGCGGACGCGCAGGACCTCGCCGTCCGGCTGCGCAACGCGATCATCCCGCCGATCCGCGTGGACGGCCGGGCAGTGCGCGTGGGGGCGAGCTTCGGCATCGGCTGGGCGCAGTGCGGCATGACGGCCGAGGACGTCCTCAGCTCGGCCGACCAGCGCATGTACGTGGAGAAAAGATCACGTGCCAAACAGCACCGGCGGGCGGGCTGACCGGTCTGACCGGGGAGAACGGCTGATTTCGCAGGTTTCAGTGAGGTCAAGGCCACGCCGTGGGGGGTCCGGCAGCGGGTACGCTCGCCGGGTAGGCAAACGCGTGAGGAGTGATCAGGGATGGCGCCCGGCAACAACGGCGCGAGCACCACGCCCGAGGACGACGACCCGTTCGGCTATCTGTACGCCGACGGACAGGCGGCCGGGGCGACCCCGCCCAGCGGTGGGGGCGGTTACGGCTACCCGCACACCCGCTCCTCGCACCACCACGTCCGCGCGGTCGGCGAGCGCCAGTACGGGCAGCAGCAGGTGCCGCAGCACCAGCAGCAGACCGCCGCGTACCAGCAGCCGAACGCCTACAACCAGCCGAACGCCTACTACCAGGCGCCCGAGACGCTGCCCGGCGGCGCGCCCGCGCGGCCCGCTCCGCCGCAGACCTCGCGCGGCGGTGGCGGCCGGGGCCGTGGGCCGAACACGAAGGCGCTGCTTATCGGCGCGGTCGCCGTGGTGGCGGCCGTGGTGATCGGCATCAGCGTCGCCATGATGAGCAACGGCACGGACGACGACAAGGGCAAGAACGACGCGGGCAGCACCCCGACGGCGGACTCGCAGTCGGTGGAGCCCAGCGCGACGCCGTCGCAGTCGGCCACGGCCGAGGCGCCCGCCGCCCTGCCGAAGACCGACGCGAAGGCGCTGAAGCTGGACGGCGGCACGGTCGTGGCGTCCGACGTGAAGGGCGCGAAGGCGGCCGGCGGGGTCTATGTCGCGGGGTTCAACAAGGTCGGCGCGAGCCTGACCTGGACCGTCAACGACATCCCGAAGGACGGCCAGTACCGGCTGTACGTGAACTACGGCGTGCCCGGCAAGGACTCCGACGCCACGATCAATGTGAACGGCACGAAGCAGACCCGGCCGCTCAACATGACGAACTTCGCCCACGCCAAGGAAGGCGACTGGGAGAAGGGCTGGACCAACACCTGGGCGATAGTCCAGCTCACGAAGGGGACGAACGCGATCACCGTCTCCTGCGAAGCGGGCAACACGTGTGACGCCAACATCGATCAGATGTGGCTCACGACCAACCCTCCCAGCTGAGTTCCTCGTGACGGATCAGGCCGCGCTGACCTGGTCCGTCACCCGTACCTCGCCCACCAGCTTCTCGTAGGTCGGGGCGTCGAACTCGCCCGCGACCGGCGCCACCACCGTCGCCGCCGACAGCGCCACCGCGCGGGCCAGGCGCTGCGGCCACGGCAGGTGCTCCACGCAGCCGGAGATCAGGCCCGCGACCGCCGAGTCGCCCGCGCCCGTCGGATTGCCGCTGAGCCGGTCCGGTGCGGGCGCCTGCCAGGCGCCTTCGGGGGTGAGCGCCCGCAGCCCCTCCGCGCCGAGCGAGGCGACGACGGCGTGCGCGCCGCGCCTGCGGGCGTCCTTCATGGCCTGCGCCGGTTCGTGCGAGCCGGTGAGTTCGGCCAGCTCGTCCGCGTTCGGCTTGACGATGTCGGGGCGGGCCGCGATGCCGCGCCGCAGGGGTTCGCCGCTGGTGTCCAGGAGGACGGGCACGGCGGCGGTCCGCGCCGCGCGGACCAGGGTCGCGTAGGCGTTGACGGGGACGCCGGGCGGCAGGCTGCCGCACAGGGCGACCGCCGATGCGGAGCGGAGCAGATCCTCGTACGCCTCCTGGAAGGCGGTCCACTCGGCGGGGGAGATCAGCGGGCCCGGCTCGTTGAGCTGGGTGGTGTCGCCGCTCGCCGCGTCGACCACGGCGATCGTGCGGCGGGTCGGACCGCTGACGGGGACCAGGGCGTCGGAGATCCGGTCCGCGCCCCGGAGCTGGTCCTGGAGGGTGCGTCCCGTGGCGCCCCCGACGAAGCCCGTGACCGTCACCTCGTGGCCGAGGGCGGCGAGCACCCGCGCCACGTTGAGCCCCTTGCCGCCGGGCCGTTCGGTGACCTCGCGGACGCGGTGCGAGGCGTGCGGGCGCAGGGCGTCGACCCGGTAGGTGATGTCGAGCGCGGTGTTCAAGGTGACTGTGAGGATCACAGGACCTCACCCCCCGATGGAGACGCGGTTCGGGCGCGACAGGGACGCGTACGTACGGTGTCGCTTTCAGTTACGGGGGTTGATCATGCCAAAGTCAAGGCGGTTGGCCCAGTCCGTGGGCCAACCGCCCGCACAGTCAGCCGAGTTGGGGCTCCACCAGCCACTCGCCCTTGCGCATGACGCCCTTGAGGTCGAAGGCGTCGTCCAGGACGACGAGGTCGGCGTCCTTGCCGGGCTCCAGGGAGCCCACCTTGTCGTCGATGCCGAGCAGGCGGGCCGGGTTGGCCGAAAGGGCGCGGACGGCGTCCTCGACGGTGAGCGCGTCGACGGTCACCGCGCGCTTGAACGCGCGGTCCAGGGTCAGTGTGGAGCCCGCGATGGAGCCGCCCTCGACGAGCCGCGCCACGCTGTCCTTCACCTCGACCTCCATCGGGCCGAGCATGTAGCGGCCGTCGCCGAAGCCCGCAGCGTCCATGGCGTCGGTGATGAACGCGACGCGCTCGCCGCCCTTGTGGTGGAAGGCCAGTTCGAGCGCGGCCGGGTGCAGATGCGTGCCGTCGTTGATCAGCTCGACGGTGATCCGCTCGTCCTCCAGGAGCGCGGCGATCGGGCCGGGGGCGCGGTGGCCGAGGGCGGGCATCGCGTTGAACAGGTGCGTGGCGACGGTGGCGCCCGCGTCGATGGCCTCCACCGTCTGCTCGTACGTGGCGTCGGTGTGGCCGATCGCGGCGATCACGCCCTGTTCGGCCAGGAGGCGTACGGAGTCGATGCCGCCGGGCAGCTCGGTGGCGAGGGTGACCATCCTGGCCGTGCCGCGGGCGGCGTCGATCAGCTTGCGGACCTCGGCCGGGTCGGGGTCGCGAAGGAGCGTCTCGTCGTGGGCGCCCTTGCGGCACGGCGAGATGAACGGGCCCTCGAAGTGGATGCCCGCGATCTCGCCCTGCTCGGCCAGTTCGGAGAGCAGGCCCGCGCGCTGGACGAGGAAGTCGCTCTCGCCGGTCACGAACGAGGTGACGACCGTCGTCGTGCCGTGCAGGCGGTGGGTGTGGATGCCCTTGAGGATCTCCTCGACCGTGCCGGAGGTGAAGGAGGCGCCGCCACCGCCGTGGTTGTGCATGTCGACGAAGCCGGGCACCACCCAGTGGCCGGAGAGATCGACGTGCTCGGCGTCACCGGGAGCTCCCCCGAGCTCTCGGCCTCGCTCGGGCAGGGAGGTACCCCCGTCCGCGAGCTTCGTGCCGTCGACGATGACGCGTCCGTCGGTGACGGTCCCGGTGGGCAGTACCACCCGGGCACCGGCGAGCACCTTTGCTGTGGCCATCAGGCGGTTACCTCCGCGCTATCGGTGGATGGGTTCTGGAGCAGGTCCCAGGCGAGCAGACCCGCGCCCAGGCAGCCGGCGGTGTCCCCGAGGACGGCCGGGACGATCTCGGGCAGGGCCTGGAACGTGACGCGCTCCGCGACCGCCGCCCGCAGGGGCGTGAACAACGTTTCCCCGGCCTCGGCCAGACCGCCACCGATGATCATGGTGCGGGGGTCCAGGAGAGTGAGCGCCATGACGAGCCCGTCCGCGAGCGCGTCCACGGCGTCCTGCCACACCTTGGCGGCCAGCGGGTCACCGGCGTCGACGGCCCGCGCGCAGTCCGCCGCCGTGGCCTCCTCGTCGCCGCTCGCCGCCTGCCAGGCCAGGGTCACGGCGGACGCGGAGGCGTACCGCTCCAGACAGCCGCGCTGACCGCAGCCGCACGGCACACCGCCCGGCCGCACCACGACATGGCCGATCTCCCCGGCCGAACCGTGCGCGCCCGGCTCGATCCGGCCCTCGATGCCGATGGCCCCGGCGATCCCCGTGCCGAGCGGCATGAACAGGAACCGGTCGGCGTCCTTGCCCGCGCCGAGCCGGCCCTCGCCGAGCCCGCCGGTGCGCACGTCATGGCCGAGGGCGACGGGGAGGGCGCCGAGCCGCTCGCTCAGCAGCGCCCGCATCGGCACGTCCCGCCAGCCGAGATTGGCGGCGAACACCGCGATGCCGTCCCTTTCGTCGACGACACCCGGCACGGCGACACCGGCGGCAAGGGCGGGCGCGCCGAAGTGCTTCTCCCCGTACGCGCGCAGGTCGGCGGCGAAGCCCAGTATCGACTCGACCACCGCGTCCGGGCCGCGCTCGCGCATGGTCGCCCGGCGCGCCTGGTGCAGCAGCGCGCCGTCCGCCCCGACCAGGGCGGCTTTCATCCCGGTGCCGCCCACGTCCAGGGCGATGACATGTTCCACGGGGCACAGTGTCGCGCGAACACCCTTGAGAGGTCTAGTCCATTCGCACGATCTTGCGCGCGGACGGCCCTGTTTTCCGACCGGGCCGCAGGGTGGTGTAGACCTTAGGTCCGCCTCCGGGTGATCCCCGGCGGCGCTATGTACGGGATCACGCACGTGACACACATACGAGGGTGGGAACAGCGGTGCAGCGGTACATCACCGGTCTGACGGCAGCGGCGGTCGCACTGGGCATGGCGGGCACACTCACCGCCTGCGGCGGCTCGGGCTCGAGCGACGTCACCCTGAAGCTCGTCGCCGCCGACTACGGCGACTCCGCGGCCAACAGCAGCCAGAAGTACTGGGACAAGCTGGCCGCCGCCTACGAGAAGGACCACCCGGGCGTCAAGATCGACGTCGACGTCTACTCGTGGAACGACGTGGACGCCAAGGTCAAGACCATGGTCGACGAGGGCCACGCCCCCGACATGGCCCAGATAGGCGCCTACGCCGACTACGCCGCGGACGGCAAGCTCTACCCGGTCAGCACCCTGCTCAACGTGCCGACCCAGGCCGACTACCTGCCGCAGCTCGCCGAGGCGGGCGAGGTCGACAGCACCCAGTACGGCATGCCGTTCGCCTCCTCCACCCGCCTCCTCTTCTACAACAAGAAGCTCTTCAAGGACGCCGGCATCACCCCGCCCACCACCTGGGACGAGCTGGAGGCCGACGCCAAGGCGCTCAAGGCGCACGGTGTGAAGATCCCCTACGCGCTGCCGCTCGGCCGGGAGGAGGCCCAGGCCGAGACCATGATCTGGATGCTCAGCGGCGGCGACGGCTACACCGACGACGTCGGCTCCTACACCATCGACTCCAAGCAGAACGTCGCCACGTTCGACTGGCTGAAGAACGACCTCGTCGGCAAGGGCCTCACCGGGCCCACCGCACCCGGCGACCTCAACCGGGCCGGCGCCTTCGCCGCGTTCGCCAAGGGCGAGGTCGGCATGCTCAACGGCCACCCCACCCTGATGCAGATGGCCGCCAAGCAGGGCGTCGACTACGGCACCGTGCCGCTGCCCGGCCCCGACGGGCCGGCCAAGTCCACCATGGGCGTCGCCGACTGGATGATGGCGTTCAAGCAGAACGGCCACCGCAAGGAGGTCGGCGACTTCCTCAACTTCGTCTACAGCGAGAAGAACGTCCTGGAGTTCTCCCGCGAGTACAACCTGCTGCCCGTCACCAACAGCGCCTCCGAGGCCATGTCCGCCGCCACCGAGGACAAGAAGCTCTGGCCGTTCCTCAAGAGCCTGCCCAACGCCGAGATCTACCCCGTCGGCAAGACGTCCTGGGCCTCCGTCAGCGCCGACATCAAGGACCAGATCGGCTCCGCCGTCTCCCCCAACAGCAGCGCGGGCGCCGTCCTCGGCAGGATCCAGAACCAGGCGGCGGCCGCGGAAGCCGCCGAGTAGCGTGACGGGCATGGACACACCCGACGCACCGGACTCCCTGGGCGAACGCGAGCGGGCGGTGCTCGCGTTCGAGGGGCGCGGCTGGGAGACACCCGGCGCGAAGGAGCGCGCGATCCGCGAGGAGCTCGACCTCGCGCCGGTCCGCTACTACCAGCTCCTCAACGCCCTGCTCGACGACCCGCGGGCGCTCGCACTCGCCCCCGTGACGGTGAACAGGCTGCGCCGGGTACGGGAGAGCCGGCGGCGCGAGCGCTGAGCCCGCCCGGGTGCGCCGCGGGTGTGTCGCGGCCCACGATTAGCGGGGTTCCCTGTGGATAAAGTCGACCGCATGGGCAGCCATCACACGGACGACCACCGCGACGACCTTCCGACCCCCTCCACCGCCGCCGGGCGTGACGGCCTCGCCGCCATCCTCGCCCGGCCGGAGCGGAGCGTCATCGCCGTCGACTTCGACGGGACACTGGCGCCCATCGTCGCCGACCCCGAGCAGGCCCGCGCCCACCCCGACGCGGTGCCCGCGCTCGCCGCGCTCGCGCCCCGCGTCGCCTCCGTCGCCGTCATCACCGGGCGGCCCGCGGGGGTGGCGGTCCGCCACGGCGGGTTCGCCGGTGTGCCCGGCCTCGAACACCTCGTCGTCCTCGGGCACTACGGCGCGGAGCGCTGGGACGCGGTGACCGGCACGGTGCGCGCGCCCGCGCCGCATCCGGGGGTCGCCGCCGTCCGCTCCGAACTCCCCGGTGTGCTGCACGAACGCGGGCTCTGGCACGACACGTACGTCGAGGAGAAGGGGCGGGCCGTCGCGGTCCACACGCGCCGGGCGGCGGACCCGCAAGGCGCGTTCGAGGCGCTCCGGGCGCCCTTGACGGCGCTGGCCGCGCGCCACGGCCTGGTCGTCGAGCCCGGCCGCATGGTCCTCGAGCTGCGCCCGCCGGGGGTGGACAAGGGGGTGGCGCTGACGGAGTACGTCCGTGAGGTCGGCGCGGAATCGGTCCTCTACGCGGGGGACGACCTGGGCGACCTCCCGGCCTTCTCGGCGGTCGAGAAGCTGCGGCTCGATGGGGTGCCGGGTGTCCTGGTCTGCAGCGGCAGCGCGGAGGTTCCGGAGCTGGCGGACCGGGCGGACCTGGTGGTGACCGGCCCGGCCGAGGTCTCAGCGCTGCTCGCGAACTTGGCCCGTCACGTATCCCGTTGACCGGACAAGCGCGGGCCCGTCGAGCGGGCCTCCCGTCTGCCCAGGTCGATCCGTCGCCGGGTGCACCGCCGTCGTGGCTGGTCGCGCAGTTCCCCGCGCCCCTGAAGGCCTGCGGCTTCGCCGCGCCTTCCCCCGGTCGCGCCCCATGAGATGGCGCACGAAGTGCGCATCTCAGGGGCGCGGGGAACGGCGCGAGCAACCACGACGAAAGCCGCGTACGACCACAGGGGAATGCCGCACGCAGTGCGCATTCCAGGGGCGCGGGGAACTGCGCGGCCAGCCACGACGAGAGCCGCGGAGGCCGTCCGAGCGGTGGGCCCGCGGCGCGAAAGGCCGGCCCGGTCAAGCGTCCCGCAGCGCCGACAGCTGGTCCAGGAACCACTGCCCGGGCGGCAACGCGGTCCCCGCCGCAGCCAACCGCTTCGTACGCTCCGCCCGCTCCTCCCCCGACATCGCGAGCGCCGCGCCAAGCGCCTCACACGTCCCGCTCACGTCGTACGGGTTCACGACGAGCGCGTCGTCCCCCAGCTCCTCGTACGCCCCCGCCTCCCGGGAGAGCACCAGGACGCACCCCTCCTCGGAGACGACGGGCACCTCCTTCGCGACGAGGTTCATGCCGTCCCGGATGGGGTTGACCAGGGCGACGTCCGCCAGCCGGTACGCGGCCAGCGACCGCGCGAAGTCGTCCTTGACGTGGAGGACGACCGGCGTCCAGCCGGGCGTGCCGAAGCGTTCGTTGATGGCTTCGGCGACCCGCGACACCTCGGCGGTGTAGTCGCGGTACACGGCGAGGTCCTGCCGTGAGGGGTAGGCGAAGGCGACGTGGACGACCTTCTCGTGCAGCTCGGGCCGGGTCTCAAGGAGCAGTTCGTACGCCCGCAGGCCCCGCACGATGTTCTTGGACAGCTCGGTGCGGTCGACCCGGACGATGACCTTGCGGCCCTCGCCGACCTGTTCCCGCAGCGCCGCCAGCCGCTCGTCCACGTCAGGGCGGCCGGCCCGCTCCCGGAGGAAGTCCGCGTCGGCGCCGAGCCCGTGCACGCCGATGCGCGTGCCGGAGGTGCCCCCGAGGATGCGCGTAGCGCAGTCGGTGAAGGCGTCCGCCCAGCGCCGGGTCAGGAAGCCGAGCCGGTCCGCGCCGAGCATGCCCTGGAGGATCTTCTCGGCGATGTCGTCGGGGAGCATCCGGAAGTAGTCGACGGGCGCCCAGGGCGTGTGGGAGAAGTGCCCGATGCGCAGGTCGTCGCGGAGTTCGCGGAGCATGCCGGGGACGAGCGTGAGGTGGTAGTCCTGCACGACGACGGTCGCGCCGGGTGCGGCCTCCTCGGCGAGGGCTTCGGCGAAGGCCCGGTTGTATGCCTCGTAGGACTCCCACTGGCGGCGGAACTCCGGGCCGAAGGACGGTTCGAGGGGCGTCTGGTACAGCATGTGGTGCACGAACCAGAGCGCGGAGTTGGCGACGCCGTTGTACGCGTCCGCGTGGACACCGGCGTCGATGTCGAGCATCCGGACGCCGGGTTCGGTGACGCCGCGCCGTACGGCTTCCCGGTCGCCGTCGGTGAGGGCGGAGCACACCCACAGTTTGTCCTTGACGACGCTGAGCGCGGAGACCAGTCCGCCGCCGCCGCGTTTCGCCTCGATGCCGGCCCCGTCGGCGCCGTCCTTCAGGACGTACGAGACGGGACCGCGGTTGGACGCGACGAGAACCTCAGCAGCACCTTGCGTGGAAGCCATATGGGCACGCTAGCCCGGCTCGGCCGGGTTCAAACGCGGCGGCGGCTGCGCGCGGCTCCGAGGCCGAGCGCGCCGAGTGCGCACAGGGAGATGCCGAACCCGCTGTAGAGCCAGAGCCGGGAGTGTCCGGCGTCCGTGGCCGCGTCCCGGTGCACGCCCCGTTCGGCGGCGACGGCGGCGGTGGGGTTCATGACGAGGGCGGCCACCGCCGCCGCCGTCATCATCATGCTGGTGAGGTGTTTGAGCCGCATGAGGGCAATCTAGGCAGGTTTTATGACCGCGCGCCCTTACGCCACGCGACGCCGCGCATACTCGCTGATCTCGGCCATCGGCGGACGCTCCTCGGTGTCGACGGCGTACGTCCTCGGTTCGAAGCGGCTGTCGCCGCGCTCGAACTGGGTGAGCTCGGGCCGCACCAGGTGGCCGCGGGCGAGCCGCACCTGGGCGGTGCGGTAGATGGCCGCCGCCATCCGGCCGAGCGCGAGCCCGTCCTGGTGGCGGTGGATGCGCACCCCGACGTCGACCTGGGCGAGCGCGCCGAGGCCGACGGTGTGCAGCGCGTCCACGAGCAGCCCGAGTTCGACGCCGTAGCCGACGGGGAACGGCAGCCGTTCGAGGAGGGACCTGCGGGCCGCGTACTCGCCGCCAAGGGGCTGGACGAAACCGGCCAGGCGCGGCCAGTGCAGATTGAGGACGGGGCGGGCCATCAGCTCGGTGACGCGGCCGCCCTGCCCGGCGGCCTGGCCGAGCGGGCGGTCGTACATCGCCTTGACGAAGCTGACGTCCGGGTCGGTGAGGAGCGGGCCGACGATCCCGGAGACGAAGTCCGCCGAGAACTCCCGCAGGTCGGCGTCGACGTAGCAGACGATGTCGCCGCTCGTGACGTACAGGGAGCGCCACAGCACCTCGCCCTTGCCGGGCCGGGCCGGTATGCGTGGCAGGACGGTGTCCCGGTGGACCACGCGCGCCCCGGCCGCCGCGGCGACCTCGGCGGTGCGGTCGGTGGAGCCGGAGTCGAGGACGACCAGTTCGTCGACGAGGGGGACCGTCTCCGTCATCAGCTCGCGCCGGATGATGCGAACGATGTCGCCGACCGTCGCCTCCTCGTCGAGCGCGGGCAGCACGACGCTCACCGTCTGGCCGGACGCGCGCTTCGCCGCGACGAGCTGGTGCAGCGGGCGGTCGGCCACGGACCAGGAGCGCTGTTCGAGCCAGCGTTCGACTTCTTCCAGCACGGTCGGTGGCTCCTTCGGGGGCGTGGGATGTGATCCATCTCGCGGTTCGGACGACTATCTCAAGGGTCCGGGCCTTCGGTTACAGTCTTGAACAAGGCCGGTGACCATCGCATGCCGGGGTCGCCGCGCCGGACAACCACATACCGCTCATCCAGAGGGGCAGAGGGATACGGCCCGTTGAAGCCCCGGCAACCCTCCAGCCGGTCTCGTAGGACACCGCAACGTCCACCGCGAGGCTCCCGGCTAGGGAAGGTGCCAAATCCGTCTCGCGGCGAGATGCGCCGCGAGGAAGATGAGGAGAAAGGGCCTCGCCTCTCATGGCTGTACAGACTGTCGCCACCCCCGCCAGGACCGTCGATCTCGGTCCGGCTTCCGGGCTCTCCTGCCGCGAGTGCGGCACCACTTTTGACCTTGGTCCCATCTTCGCCTGTGCCGAGTGTTTCGGCCCGTTGGAGGTCGCGTACGACCTTCCGGCCGGTGACCCGGAGGCGCTCCGCAAGCGGATCGAGGCGGGCCCGGCCAACCTCTGGCGCTACGCCCCGCTGCTTCCCGTCCCGGCCGACGTCGCCGAGAAGCCGAACCTGAACCCCGGCTGGACCAAGCTCGTCAAGGCAGACAACCTCGCCCGGGAACTCGGCGTCGAGCAGGGCAAGCTGTTCGTCAAGGACGACTCGGGCAACCCCACGCACTCCTTCAAGGACCGCGTCGTCGCCCAGGCCATCGAGGCCGCGCGCGCCTTCGGCTTCACCACCCTCTCCTGCTCCTCCACCGGCAACCTGGCCGGCGCCGTCGGCGCCGCCGCCGCCCGGGCGGGCTTCCGCTCCTGCGTCTTCATCCCGCACGACCTGGAGCAGGGCAAGGTCGTCATGGCCGGTGTCTACGGCGGTGACCTCGTCGCCATCGAGGGCAACTACGACGACGTGAACCGCTTCTGCTCCGAGCTGATCGGCGACCCGCTCGGCGAGGGCTGGGGCTTCGTCAACGTGAACCTGCGCCCGTACTACGGCGAGGGCTCCAAGACGCTCGCCTACGAGATCTGCGAGCAGCTCGGCTGGCGCCTGCCCGACCAGCTGGTCATCCCGATCGCGTCCGGGTCGCAGTTCACGAAGATCGACAAGGGGCTCCAGGAGCTGATCAAGCTCGGGCTCGTCGAGGACAAGCCGTACAAGCTGTTCGGCGCGCAGGCCGAGGGGTGCTCGCCGGTCTCGGTCGCGTACAAGGGCGGCCACGACGTGGTGCGGCCGCAGAAGCCGAACACCATCGCCAAGTCCCTCGCCATCGGCAACCCGGCCGACGGTCCTTACGTCCTCGACATCGCGCGCCGCACGGGCGGTGCCGTGGAGGACGTCAACGACGAGCAGGTCGTCGAGGCGATCAAGCTGCTCGCGCAGACCGAGGGGATCTTCGCGGAGACCGCCGGTGGGGTGACGGTCGGCGTCACCAAGAAGCTCATCGAGGCGGGGCTGATCGATCCGTCCCTGACGACGGTCGTCCTGAACACGGGTGACGGTCTCAAGACGCTTGACGCCGTCGCCGAGACCTCACAGGCCACGGCGACCATCAAGCCGTCCCTCGACGCGTTCCGGGCCGCCGGCCTCGACCACTGAGCCCCCCTCACCCGCAGCCCAGTCCCAGGAGTTTGCCAGCATGAGCGTCAACGTTCGGATTCCTACCATCCTGCGCACCTACACCGGCGGGGCCGCCGAGGTCGCCGCCGAGGGCGGGACCCTCGGGGAGGTCATCGCCGACCTGGAGAGGAACCACACCGGGATCGCCGCCCGCGTCCTCGACGACCAGGGCAAGCTGCGCCGGTTCGTCAACGTCTACGTCAACGACGACGACGTCCGCTTCGAGCAGGGCCTCGACACCGCCACGCCGGACGGCGCCGGCGTGTCGATCATTCCCGCCGTCGCCGGCGGCTGATCCGGCCCTGTCCGGCCCCCGCGCACGCTGCGTCACCCCGATTGCCCCCTCCGCGAGAGAAGCGGAGGGGGCAATTCTGCATGGTTGAGCGCGGTACAGTTGGGGAAGCTGCCTCCTTTCCCCGCGTGGTGCATGACGGGCGCATATGAGTTTCCGCTCGGGACGCGACAAGAAGCAGCCAAAGTGTCGAACCCCTTCGGGCCTTTTACGGCATTTACCCGGCCCGAGTTGCCCTGGGATCCGGTGAGTTGGCCCGGTTTCCCCGTTCGAGGGTGCCCAGATTTCTCGTCCGATTGACCTGTTGCAGACGGCAGTTGGGCAGATACATTCAGCCGCGGTCGACGCGTTCCGGCGCACACCCCCACCCATTGGGGAGGGTGAGGTCTGACCCGGATCCGCGAAGTGCGGATCTGTGCAAGGGCCAGTAATAGGGGAGTTAGGCATGGCTCAGGGCACCGTCAAGTGGTTCAACGCGGAGAAGGGGTACGGCTTCATCGCGGTCGACGGTGGTGCGGATGTATTCGTCCACTACAGCGCGATTCAGATGGACGGCTACCGCACCCTCGAAGAGGGTCAGCGAGTGGAGTTCGAGATCTCGCAGGGCCAGAAGGGGCCGCAGGCCGACATGGTCCGTCTGGCCGCCGCCGGCTGAAGCGCGTCGCGACTGACAGGCTTCGTACGAGACGAAGGGTCCGTGTTTCCCCGAGGGGGCACGGGCCCTTCGTCGTGCCCGGGGGCGCCCGGACCGCGCTCCGTGCTGCGCGCGCCCCCCGCCGATCTGTGGTAGCCGCTTGCACTCGCATGGGTCGAGTGCTAATCATTGGGCTTAGCACTCTCCCAGTGAGAGTGACAGAACTTGGATCGGGTCGGTGAGGTCCGGGGGCCGGTGGGGCAAGGAACCACGAGGCTCGGGGGCCGTCCGTCGCGGGCGCCAGCACGGTCCGTTTGCTTGCTTTTCCACCCCGTCCGGGAGGACCACTTCACATGGCCAAGATCATCGCGTTCGACGAGGAGGCACGGCGCGGCCTCGAGCGCGGCATGAACCAGCTCGCCGACGCCGTCAAGGTGACCCTGGGCCCCAAGGGTCGCAACGTCGTCCTCGAGAAGAAGTGGGGCGCCCCCACGATCACCAACGATGGTGTGTCCATCGCCAAGGAGATCGAGCTCGAGGACCCGTACGAGAAGATCGGCGCCGAGCTGGTCAAGGAGGTCGCGAAGAAGACGGACGACGTCGCCGGTGACGGCACGACGACCGCGACCGTCCTGGCCCAGGCCCTGGTCCGCGAGGGCCTGCGCAACGTGGCCGCCGGTGCCAACCCCATGGCCCTGAAGCGCGGCATCGAGAAGGCCGTCGAGGCCGTCTCCGCCGCCCTGCTCGAGCAGGCCAAGGATGTCGAGACCAAGGAGCAGATCGCTTCGACGGCCTCCATCTCCGCCGCCGACACCCAGATCGGCGAGCTCATCGCCGAGGCCATGGACAAGGTCGGCAAGGAAGGCGTCATCACCGTCGAGGAGTCCCAGACCTTCGGTCTGGAGCTGGAGCTCACCGAGGGTATGCGCTTCGACAAGGGCTACATCTCGGCGTACTTCGCCACCGACATGGAGCGGATGGAGGCGTCGCTCGACGACCCGTACATCCTCATCGTCAACTCCAAGATCGGCAACGTGAAGGACCTCCTCCCGCTCCTGGAGAAGGTCATGCAGTCGGGCAAGCCGCTGCTGATCATCGCCGAGGACGTCGAGGGCGAGGCCCTGTCGACCCTGGTCGTCAACAAGATCCGTGGCACCTTCAAGTCCGTCGCCGTCAAGGCCCCGGGCTTCGGTGACCGCCGCAAGGCCATGCTCGGCGACATCGCCATCCTCACCGGTGGCACCGTCATCTCCGAGGAGGTCGGCCTCAAGCTGGAGAACGCCGGTCTCGACCTGCTCGGCCGCGCCCGCAAGGTCGTCATCACCAAGGACGAGACGACGATCGTCGACGGCGCCGGTGACACCGACCAGGTCCAGGGTCGCGTCAACCAGATCCGTGCCGAGATCGAGAACAGCGACTCGGACTACGACCGCGAGAAGCTCCAGGAGCGTCTGGCGAAGCTGGCCGGCGGCGTGGCCGTCATCAAGGCCGGTGCCGCCACGGAGGTCGAGCTCAAGGAGCGCAAGCACCGCATCGAGGACGCCGTGCGCAACGCGAAGGCGGCCGTCGAGGAGGGCATCGTCGCCGGTGGTGGCGTGGCCCTGCTGCAGGCCTCCGCGGTCTTCGAGAAGCTGGAGCTGGAGGGTGACGAGGCGACCGGCGCCAACGCCGTGAAGCTCGCCCTGGAGGCCCCGCTCAAGCAGATCGCCGTCAACGGTGGTCTCGAGGGTGGCGTCGTCGTGGAGAAGGTGCGCAACCTGGCCGTCGGCCACGGTCTGAACGCCGCCACGGGCGAGTACGTCGACATGATCGCCGAGGGCATCCTCGACCCGGCCAAGGTGACGCGCTCCGCGCTGCAGAACGCCGCGTCGATCGCCGCGCTGTTCCTCACCACCGAGGCCGTCATCGCCGACAAGCCGGAGAAGGCCGCTGCCGCGGGCGCTCCGGGCGGCATGCCGGGCGGTGACATGGACTTCTGATCCGGCCTCCGTACCGGTTCAGCTCGTCTGTTCGTCCCGAGGGCGGCACTTCCTCCACCAGGAGGGGGTGCCGCCCTCGGGCGTTGTCGGGTTAAGGTCCCCGAAATTCCTCTCACGCGTGTCAACCGGCGTCCGGCCGCCAGGTCTATAGATCACGACAGCACGGTCGGACAGCACACGGTCGGGAACCACAGGGAGCACGGCGTTGACCGCAGAGGAGTTCGAGGAGTTCTACGCCCATGCGGTCGGGCGGCTCACCGGGCAGCTTTACGTCATGCTCGGCGACGCCCAGGAGGCGCAGGACGTCGTGCAGGAAGCGTTCGTGAAGGCGTGGAGCCGGCGCGGACGCCTCGACCGGGAGGCCGCCCCCGAGGCGTGGATCAGGACCGTGGCCTGGCGGCTCGCGATACGGCGCTTCAAGAAGCTGCGCCGCAGCGAGCAAGCCTGGCTGCGGCACGGCGCCGCGCCGCACGTCGGCGCGCCCGACCCCGGTTCCGTGGCCCTCGTCGAGGCGCTGAAGGAGCTTTCCCCGCAGCAGCGCAGGGTCGTCGCCCTGCACTACATCTGTGATCTCTCCGTGGAGCAGATCGCGGGCGAGACCGGGTTGTCGACCGGCACCGTGAAGACCCATCTGTCCCGGGGCAGGACCGCCCTGGCCGCCCGTATGCAGGACCCGCGCGCGCAGGAGGCACACCGTGACTGAGCACCGCGACGAGCCCGGCCTCGCCGAGGCGCTCAAGGAACTGGCCGCGTCCGGCGGGCGCGCCACCGTGCCGCTGCCGGGCCCCGTGGTCCGGGCGCGCGGCGACCGGCTGCGGCAGCGCCGGTTCGCCGTCGCGGCGGCCACGGCCGTCGTGCTCTGCGCCGGGGCGGGCGGCGGCGTCGCGCATCTCCTCGCGGACGGGCCGGGCACGGTCCAGCCCGCGCGGACCGGGGTGCCGAGGCCCGCGCCGTCGTCGGGCCCGCCGTCGACGGCACAGGCCACGCCGACGTCCCCGCCCGACGCGTCACCGACCGCGTCCTCGACGGAGACGGAGACGGGGACGGCGACCGGTGCCTCGACCGGGACCGCGACCTCATCCTCCTCCGGGACCGGGACCGGGACCGGGACCGGGACCGCGACCGAGACGGAGACCGGGGCCTCGGCCGGGACCTCGTCCTCCTCCTCCACCTCCTCCACCTCCTCAGCGGGCTCGTCCGGCTTCACCGCGCCCCCGACCTCCCTGCGGACCTCGTCACCCCCCACCTCGGACCCGCAGCGGACGTCTCCGCCCGACCGCCCCTGAGACCTCCCCCCACACGCACGACCCGAACGGAGCTCCCGTATGCCCGCGGCCCTTCTGGAAGCGCCGTCCATACCCACCCGGGCCGCCGCGCCCCGGCGCCGGCCGAGGCGCCCGCGGCTGAACCCGCTCGACCGGACGGTGCTGCGGATCTACCTGCTCACCCGGCTCGGGCTGCTCCTGACCGCGTACTGCGTGACCCGGCTCTTCCCCGCGTCCCCCGACGCCAAGGAGGCCCGGCCGCTGCTCTCGGCGTTCCAGCAGTGGGACTGGGCGCACTACCGGACCATCGCCGAGTTCGGCTACTTCCACGGCGCGGACAACACCGAGGCGTTCTTCCCGGGCTTCCCGCTCGTGCTCCGCGCCGTCCACACGGTCGTGCCCGACTGGACCGCCGCCGGACTGCTGATCTCGTTCGTGTCGGGCGCGGTCGCCGTCCTCGCCCTCGCCCGCATCGCCGGTCCGGTGGTCGGCGGCCGGGCTGTGCTGCTCCTGCTGCTGTCGCCCTGCTCCGTCTTCCTGGCCGCCGGGTACACGGAGTCGCTGTTCCTCGCGTTCGCGCTGCCCGCGTTGCTCGCCGGGCGGCGCGACAAGTGGGCCCTCGCGGCGTTCCTCACCGCGACCGCCACGGCCGTACGGGTCAGCGGGCTCTTCCTGGCGGCGGCGCTGCTCGTGCAGTTCCTCGTCGCGCACGGCCCCGGCCGGCGCTGGCGGCGGCTGCCGTGGCTGGCGCTGCCCGCCGTGCCCGTCCTCGCGTACACCGTGTATCTGTACGCGGAGACCGGCGACTGGATGGCGTGGAAGCACGCGGAGGAACGCGGCTGGTACCGCACGTTCCACTCGCCGTGGCAGGCGTGGGCGCACACCTGGGACGCCGCGTTCGACGGCGCCTACGCCACCGGGTACGCCGTCATGTGCCAGGCCGAACTCCTCGCCATGCTGCTCGGGCTGGCCCTGTTCGCCTGGCTGCTCCGCCGTCGCCGCTGGGCCGAGGCGACGTACATCGCGCTGACGCTGTGGGCGCTCGGCACGTCCTACTGGTACACGTCCGTGCCCCGCGCGACGCTCCTGTGGTGGCCGCTCTGGGCGGGCCTCGCGGCCTGGACGGTGCGCAGCCAGCGGGCCACGTACGTCTGCCTGTGCGTGGTCGCTCCGCTGTCGACCCTGTACGCGGTGACGTTCCTGTCGGGCCGCTGGGCCGGGTAGCGGCGCCCTACCGGAGCGGCGACTCCTGGTAGCTGTTCCAGGCGTCCCGGCCCGCCTGCGCCGCGCTCTGCGCCTGATGGAAGGCGCGCGACGCCATCTCGGCGGGCGGCACCTCCCAGGCGCCGGTCCACGTACGACCGGCCCGCACCACCTCGTACGCGAGGACGCCTACGCCGACGGTGGACACGAGCAGCCCGGCGCCCCACAGCGCGGCCCCGGTCACGAGCCGCCGCTGGTTCGGCCGGAACTCCGTCCAGGAAATCTTCGAAAACGTGCTGTCAGCCATGGGGCCAGGATGAGGCAGGCTCGCCCTGGCCGCGACTGGACTGATCAGCGCTGACGCAGACCCGCGACGAAGGCGGACCAGGTCTCCGCCCGGAGCACGAGCCTCGGGCCGGCCGGGTTCTTGGAGTCGCGGACCGGGACCAGTCCGGGGAAGTCGGTGGCGACTTCCAGGCAATTACTGCCCTCGCCGCCGCTGTACGTGGACTTGCGCCAGGTGGCCGATGTCAGGTCAGGCTCGGGGCTCGTGATCTTCATGCTCGTAATCCTCTGCCACTGAGGTAATCAGGGCCAGAGACTGGTTCGGGGTGAGCGCGTTGGCCCTGAGTAGATCGTAGGAGAGCTGGTGGCGGGCGGTCGTGGCTGGGTCGTCCAACAGGCGTCCGGTGCCGGGGGCTTCGATGAAGGACAACGGGGGTGCGTCGTTGAAGTGCATGAGCTTGAGCGCGCCGTGCAGTGAGGCGTGGGCGCCCGCCGCGAACGGGAGGACCTGCACGACTACTCGTCGCTGTCCGATCAGCTCGGCGATGTGGCGCAGGTTCGCCGCGATCACCGCGGGGCCGCCGACCGGCCGACGCAGCGCCGCCTCATCCAGGACGGCCCACAACAACGGCTTTGTTGGGTCGTCGAGGAGCCGGGCGCGCTCCATCCGGGCGTTCAGCAGCTTGTCGATCGCCTCGTCGGCCGCGGTGGGCTGGTAGTCCAGGAACACCGCGCGGGCGTACTCCGGCGTCTGGAGCAGGCCGGGGATGAGCATGCCCCCGTACTCCATGATCGAGGTCGCCAGGGCCTCCGCCTCGGCCGCCTCCGCGAACTGTTCGGGATGCTTCGACGCGTTCGCCTTGACGCAATGGCGTACGAAGAAGCTGCCCATGTTCAGCGCCTCATCCAGGCGCGGCGCCATGTCCGGCAGGATGCGCCGCGTACCCGCCTCCATCTGGCCGATGTACGAGCCGCTCACGAACAGCCGCTCACCCAGCGCCTGTTGGGTGAGGCCCGCTCTCTCGCGGGCGTGGCGGAGTTCTTCGCCGATCATGACGCGGCGCGCGGCGGGGTCGAGGTCCTTCGGTCCGGTCATCTGCATCAGCTCCGGTGCAGCAGGTGCGGCTGTTGGGGGGTGCCCCCTGGCCAGCGTAGGGATTCAGCCGTCACGCTGTGTGGCGAAAGAGCAACTTCGCGTGAAGGGGTGGAGCATGGTGGTGCGGGATGCGGAGCGGTTGCGGGTGGTCGAGGACGCGGTCGAGCAATTGCGGGCGGAGCTGGGGGTGTTGGGGGTGACGCTGCCGTCGTTGCGCGTCGATGCTGCGTCGGCGGCGGGGGATGTCGCGTATCCGCTGGTGAACCTGGGGTGCGTCAACCTGGACATGACGTTGCGGATGGTGGCGGTGCTGCACGAGAGGAACGCGCGATGAGCCTCGGCCCGTATGTGATCGGTCCGGGTCGTCAATCAGGAGGGGCGGTTGCCGTGATCAGGGCCGCTCGTAGTGGTAGCGGCAGGCGGCGATGCGGATCTCGTCATCGACGATCTTGTACAGGAGGCGGTGCTCCTCGGTGATGCGCCGGGACCAATAGCCCTGGAAGCCGTGGCGCAAGGGTTCCGGTTTGCCGATGCCCTCGTTGCCGTTGCGGATGATGTCCTGCAGCAAGGCGTTGATCCGCCTGAGGGTCTTGCGGTCCTGAGCCTGCCACCAGACGTAGTCGGCCCAGGCCTTCTCATGCCAGACGAGTTTCAATCGAGCATCTCCCGAACGGAGCCGCCGCCGGCCTCGAGTTCCTCGATCGCCTGAAGGATGCGCCGCGCGTTCTCCGGGCTCCGGAGCAGGTACGCCGTCTCCTTCAGGGACTCGTACTCGTCGAGTGCCACGATCACCACTGGATCGTGGCCCGCGCGCGTCACTATCACTTCCTCGCGATCGTCCACGACCGCGTTGAGCGTCTCGGCGTACTTCGCTCGCGACTCGGTGTAGGTCATGGTGCGCATCGCGGCCTCCTCGGAAGACGTACGCTTTCCTGTACGTACAAGTAAGCGTACGTCAGTCTCCGAGATGGCGACAAAGGCGCAGGTCAGGCCAGTCAGGCCCGCGCCGGTTCGGGAGACGCCGGAACAGCTTCGGCGCGGGCCGATGGGGACTCGCCCGCGTCGACGTCCTGGTTCAGCTCGGAGAGCATCTGCTTGCTGAAGCCGAAGAAGTACGTGGCCAGGAAGCCGACCGCGTAGCCGATGAGGAGGCCGCCGCCGTAGATGAGGCAGGTCGTACCGAGGCTGTGGTCGCCCTTGAGGAGCGGGAACAGGGCCCAGCCGGACGGGCCGATCGCCGTCGAGCCGACCTTCGTGCCGAGCATCGAGAAGAGGCCGACGAACGCGCCGCCCGCCGCGCCGCCCACGCATGCCGTGACGAAGGGGCGGCCCAGGGGGAGCGAGACACCGTAGATGAGGGGTTCGCCGACGCCCAGGAAACCGGCGGGCAGCGCCGACTTGATCGTCGTACGGATCGACTTGTTGTGCTTGAGGCGCTTGAAGACGGCGATCGCGCAGCCGACCTGGCCCGCACCCGCCATGGCCAGGATCGGGAGGAGGACCGTGTAGCCCTGCTGCTCGATCAGGGTGGTGTGGATGGGGATCAGGGCTTGGTGCAGGCCGAGCATGACCAGGGGGAGGAAGAGGCCGCCCAGGACCAGGCCCGCGAACGCGCCCGTGTTGTCCAGGAGCCAGTTCGCCGCCGTACCGATCCCGGTCGAGACCTCACCGGCGACGTACATCAGGCCGAAGATCGTGACCAGGCCGGAGACCAGGACCGTGAGGGTGGGCGTGACCAGGACGTCGACCGCCTCCGGGACCCACTTGCGGCACCACTTCTCCACGTACACCGCGAGGACCGCCGCGCCGAGCGCGCCGAGCACACCGCCCTGGCCGGGGCTCAGCTTCTGGCCGAACGCCGAGACGTTCGCGACCCCCGCGTACACGATGATCGCCGCGACCGCGCCGCCGAGGATCGGCGTACCGCCGAACTCCTTCGCCGTGTTGTAGCCGACGAACACCGCGATCAGCGCCATGAAGCCGGAGGCGATCGCGGCCAGGGCGGGGGTGACGCCGGGCAGCCACTCCAGGTTGACCAGCAGGCCGTTGATGCCGGCGATGATGCCGCAGCCGATCAGCGCCGGGATCAGCGGTACGAAGATGTTGGCGATCCGGCGCAGGAACAGCTTGAAGGGCGTGGCGTTCTTCGCCTTGCGGGCCGCCCGCAACTCGGCGCCCTGGGCCGCGAGGTCGTCGGCCGTCGTGGTGTGCGCGGGGGCGGGCGCCCCGGCCCGCTCCTCCGCCACCAGCGCCTCGAACTCCGGCGTCACCCGGGCGACCTTCCCCGGGCCGAGGACGATCTGGTACGTCTCGTCCTCCACCACGCCCATGACGTCGGGCAGCGCCTTCAGCGCCTCGTCCTGGACGAGCGAGCGGTCCGCGAGACCCAGCCGGAGCCGGGTCATGCAGTGGACGACGGAGGTGACGTTCGCGGCGCCGCCCACAAGGGGGAGGATCGAGGCCGCCACGTCGCGGTTCTTGTTCTCAGCCATGGTGCGTGCTGCCTTGCTGTGCGGGTGGTGCGGATGGAGGGGCTTCGGTTCAGGGAGCTGTGGTGGTCGCCGCCGCGGCGAGCGCCGCGCGCAGGTGGCCGTCGGACTCGGCCAGGAGACGGGCCGCCGTCTCCCCGTCGACCTCGCCGAGCACGACGAGGATCGCGTTCTTCACCTCGCCGTCCGTCGCGGCGAGCGCGGCCTCGATGACGGCGTCGTCGGCGCCCGTGGCCAGGGAGACGATGCGGCGGGAGCGGGCCCGCAGCTTCTCGTTCGACGCGCGTACGTCGACCATCAGGTTTCCGTACGTCTTGCCGAGCCGGATCATGGTGATCGTCGACAGCATGTTCAGGACGAGCTTCTGTGCCGTGCCCGCCTTCAGACGGGTCGAACCGGTCAGCAGCTCCGGGCCGACGACGACCTCGATGCCGTGGTCCGCCGCCGCCGCGAGGGCGCTGTCCGCGTTGCAGGACAGGCCGATGGTCAGGGCGCCGACGCTCGTGCGGGCGTGCTCCACCGCGCCGATCGCGTACGGGGTGCGGCCCGAGGCGGAGACCCCGACGACGGTGTCGTTCTCGGTCAGGTCCAGCGCGGTCAGGTCCTGCGCCGCCAGCTCCTTGGAGTCCTCGGCGCCCTCCACCGCCGTGACCATCGCGGAGGGGCCGCCCGCGATCAGGCCGACGACCTCGCCCGGGTCCGTGTTGAAGGTGGGCGGGCACTCGGAGGCGTCCAGCACGCCGAGGCGGCCCGCCGTGCCCGCGCCCGCGTAGATCAGACGGCCGCCACGGGCCATGCGGGTCGCTGTCGCGTCGATGGCGGCGGCGATCTGGGGGAGCTGGGCCGCGACCGCGGTGGGGACGGTGGCGTCCTCCCCGTTCATGATCTCGGCGATCTCCAGGGTGGAGCGCTGGTCGATCTCGGCGAGTTCCGGCCGGAAGGCTTCTGTGGTCAGGGTGGCCAGCTGGGCTTGGAGGGCGGTGTAGTCCGTGGTCGTCATCGGGGGGCGGCTCTTTCCGGTACGGGGTGGTTTATGGAGTGGGCCTGGTGCGGGTCGCGTCGTGGTTGCTCGCGCATGCCTGCGGCGCTTTTCCGGCTCTCGGGTGCGGCGCCGTCGTGGTCGCTCGCGCAGTTCCCCGCGCCCCTGGAATGCGCACTTCGTGCGGCATTCCCCCGCGGGTCTTCGGCTGCGGCACCGTCGTGGCTGGTCGCGCAGTTCCCCGCGCCCCTGGAGCATGCGGCTCCGCCGCAGCCCCATAGGGTTCGCGTCACGCGCGCCTCTCTGAGATGGCGCACGCAGTGCGCATCTCAGGGGCGCGGGGAACTGCGCGACCAGCCACGACGGCGGGATGGCCGGGCGATTACGTCCAGGGGCTGGGCGCCGGCCCGCGTTCATGACCGGGGGCCCCGCGGCGTGGCGCGATGGCGGTGGGCCAGGGCCTCGTAGGACGCCGACAACGCGGGCGCCGCCGTCTCGTAGCGGCGCTGGGCCACCCCCACGAACAGGCAGTCCACGACGAGGAGCTGACTCGTACGGGACGACATCGCCGCGGGACGCAACTCGCTCTCGCGGGCGATCGAGGTCGTGAGGACGTGGTCCGCGTACTGCGAGACCGGCCCATCGGGCCGCCCCGTGATCGCGATCGTCGTCGCGCCGTGCTCGAAGGCGAGTCGGAGGGGCTCGATCACGTCACCCGTCGCGCCGGAGTGCGTGATGGAGACCGCCACATCCCCCGAGCGGAGCGTCACCGCGTTGGTGATCGCCAGGTGCGGGTCCGAGTGCGCGTGCGCGACCTGCCCTATGCGGAGCAGCTTCTGCGCGAGGTCCTGGGCGACGAGCCCGGACGCGCCGACCCCGTACACGTCCACCCGCCGCGCCCCGGCGAGCGCGCTCACGGCGGCAGCCAGTTGCACGGTATCGAGTCCGGCCGCGGTGTCGGCGAGGGTCTGCTGCTCGTCGTAGGCGAGCTTGGCGACCACGTCCGCTATCGGGTCGTCGACGGCGATGTCGGCGGTGACGGCGGGCGCCCGGCCCGACTGCTGCTGGGCGGCGAGCCCGGCGAGGGCGAGCCGCAGGTCGCGGTAGCCGGGGTAGCCGAGGATGCGGGCGGTGCGGACGACCGTCGCCTCGCTGGTGCTGGTGAGCTCGGCGAGGCCGGTGACGGTGAGGGCGGCGCAGCCGGCCGGGTCGGCGGCGACGGCCTCGGCGACGCGCTGCATGGACCGGGTCATGGAGGGCGCGAGGGTGCGCACCTTGGCGGCGAGCGCTGCGGGTGCGGGCGGCGCGTCGCTTGAGAAACTTTCCTTCACGTCATTGCTCACGCCTGAAAGATATTTTCAATCGTTCGGGGGGTCAAGAGGCGCACAATTGATGCATGGACACCATCAGCCCCCTGGAGCAGGCCCTGCACGCGGCCCGCGCGCTCGTGCTCGCGGACCTGAAGGCGGCGGACGTCGCCGAACCGGACGTCGTCTCGCTCGTCGAGGAGTCGATCGCGTCCCGCCGCTGGTGGGTCGAGCAGTGGCCGGAGGGCGTGGAGTTCGTGGCCGGGCTCGTCGCCCAGGACGTCAAGGACGGCCTGCTCGAACGGCACGGGCGGTGGCCGCTGTGCCCGGTGTGCGGCCCGGGATCGGGTTCCGAGGGCCCGCACGCCCTGGACGTCGAGCCGGAGCTGGGCGCCGACCCGCACTGGGTGTGCTCCGAGGCGGGCGTGGTGGTCGCGCCGGTGGGGTCGCTCTCCACGGTCACGGGCTGACGGGACGCCCGGTGACCGTCTACATAGACCCGCCGACCTGGCCAGGCCACGGCCGCATGTGGTCCCACCTGGTCAGCGACGTCTCCTTCGACGAACTCCACGCGTTCGCCGAGCGGCTGGGCGCCCCGCGCCGCGCCTTCGAACGCGACCACTACGACCTGCCGTCCCACCGCTACGAGGACGCGGTGCGCGCCGGGGCCGTGGCGGTCGGCTCGAAGGAGCTGGTGCGCAGGCTCACGGAGGCGGGGCTGCGGCGGCCCAAGCACCCCCGGCCCCGATAGGTCAGGCCGGGTCCAGCAGGTCCAGCTCCGTCGTCAGGTTGTCCCGCGCGGTGGACTCCCAGTGGGCCGCGCCGTACGGGGTGCGGAACAGGCGGGGGAGGCCGAGGAGGTGGCGCAGGACCGCCGCGCGGCCCTCGCGGAACGCCTCGTCGGGCACGAAGGCGTACTCCGCGCGGACCGCCTTCGTGTACGCGGCGTACGCCTCCGGGGGTGAGGCCAGGATCGCCAGGTCGGCGTCGCACAGGGTCTCGCCGTTGGTGTCGCCGTCGGCCGGGTCGTGGCCGACCGTGAGACGGACGAGCCGGGCGACCTCCGCGACCGCCGCCTCCGGCAGCCCCGCCTCGGCCAGGGCGCGTTCGGCGAGGGCGGCCGAACGCTCCTCGTTCTCCGAGCGGTCCGGCCGGTACACCGCGTCGTGGAACCAGGCGGCGAGCCGCACCAGCGCGGGGTCGTCGGCGTGGTCCGCCAGGACGTCGATGCGGTCCAGCACGGCGGTCAGGTGCTCTGTCGTGTGGTACTTGCGCTGGGGTTCGGCCCAGCGGGAGAGCAGATTGTCGGCGTACGGGTACGGATCGAGGTCCGTCGTCCCGCCGCTCGCCGCGCGCAGAGCACGGGCCCAGTGGTCACGCAGTTCCTGGGTGGTCATGCCCGAACCCTAGAGGCTGAGGGCCGGTGTCAGTGGTGGCGGACGACGCCCGCGTCCCGGTACAGGGTGCCGTCGGTGTCGCCCAGGACGACGACCGAGAACACCGCCGAGGCGAACGCCCGGACGGCCCGCGCGGCGTCGCCGACACGGTGCGGACGGGAGGATCCGGTCGCCTCGGTGGCGCCGGGCGGGGCCGGGGTGAAGGTCGCTGTGGTCATGTATCCAGGATGCGATTCCGGGCATACCCGCACATCGGTCCCGCGGACCAACCCGTGTACGACCTGCGGGGGACCCCGACCCTGAGACACCCCGGATCACGGCCGCGCCAGGGAACCGGGAAAACCGTTGGCTCCGGCAGCCACCCGTCCCGTACACTCGCGCGTCTGCCCGCCTCCCTTCACCGCTGTCGCCGCCGCGGTCGCCGAAGCCGGAGCGCCGCCGGCCGGACGGAAACCGGCCGGACCCGTAGCCGTACCTGAGTGCCGCGTACGCGCGTACCGCGTACCCGAGTACCCCGCGTATCCGTAGCCGGAGGCAAGCCGTGAGCACGTCCACGCCGCTCGACCGTGAGCGCGCACATCTCCACGCGTCCCGCGCCGCCCTGCGCGCCATGCGCGAGGACGCCGAGGCGCTCGACATCCGCGACGTCACCGCGAACTGGGTCAACGCCGAAGTGCTGCAACGCCAGATCGACGAACGGATCAAGGCCCTCGCCGACCTCAGCCACACCCCGCTCTTCTTCGGCCGCCTCGACTACCTCCACGCACCCGGCGTCGACCTAGCCGAGGGCGCCGAAGGCGAGCAGTTCTACATCGGGCGGCGCCACGTCCATGACGCCGACGGCGACCCCATGGTCATCGACTGGCGCGCCCCCGTCTCCCAGCCGTTCTACCGGGCCTCGAAGAAGGACCCGATGGACATCGCGCTGCGCCGCCGCTTCGGCTACACCGGCGGCGAACTGACCGCGTACGAGGACGAGCACCTCTCCGACCCCGCCGAGGCGGAACGGACCAGCAAACTGCTCCAGCAGGAGATCGAACGGCCCCGCGTCGGCCCGATGCGGGACATCGTCGCCACCATCCAGCCCGAGCAGGACGAGATCGTGCGCAGCGGGCTCGCCGGATCGGTGTGCGTGCAGGGAGGCCCGGGGACGGGAAAGACGGCGGTCGGCCTGCACCGGGTCGCGTACCTGCTGTACGCGCACCGCGAGCGGCTCGCCCGCACCGGCACACTCGTCATCGGCCCCAACGCGTCCTTCCTCCACTACATCGAACAAGTCCTTCCCGCGCTCGGCGAGCTGGACGTCAAGCAGGCCACCGTCGACGACCTCGTGAGCACGCACGTCGAGGTGCGGGGCGTCGACAGCGCCGAAGCGGCCCTCGTGAAGGGCGACGCGCGGATGGCGGAGGTCGTGCGGCGGGCGCTGCGCTCGCACATCACGCTGCCGGACGAGGGCGTCGTCGTCGTGCGCGGCTCGCGCCGCTGGCGCGTCCCCTCGTACGAACTGGCCGACATCGTACGGGAGTTGATGGACCGCGACATGCGGTACGGGGCCGCCCGCGACGCTCTCTCGCAGCGCATCGCACACGCGGTGCTCGTCCAGATGGAGCGGGCGGGGGAGGCGCCGGACGACCGGGTGCAGGACGCGGTCGCGCGGAACGCGGCGGTGAAGGCCGTGGTCAAGGCGGTGTGGCCGGCCGTCGACCCCGCGAAGCTGGTGCTGCGGCTGCTGTCCGACGCGGAGTTCCTCGCGGAGCACGCGGACGGTGTGCTGAGCCCGGAGGAACAGAAGGCCGTGCTGTGGGCGAAACCGGCCCGGAGCGTCAGAAGCGCCAAGTGGTCCCTCGCCGACGCGGTGCTCATCGACGAGGCGAGCGATCTCGTCACGCGCACGCACTCGCTCGGGCACGTCGTCCTCGACGAGGCGCAGGATCTGTCGCCGATGCAGTACCGGGCCGTGGGGCGGCGCGCGACGACCGGGTCCGTGACCGTCCTCGGGGACCTCGCGCAAGGCACGACGCCATGGGCGACCCGGAGCTGGGGCGAGGCGCTGGCCCACCTCGGCAAGCCCGACGCGGTGATCGAGGAGCTGACGGCCGGGTTCCGCGTACCGACCGACGTCATCACGTACGCCTCCCGCCTCCTCCCGTTCATCGCGCCGGGCCTCGCCCCCGTGGAGTCGGTCCGTGAGAACCCGGGGGCGTTCGAGGTGCGTGAGGTGTCGGGGCCGCAGGAGGTGGTCGCCGCGTGCGTCGAATCCCTGGCGCACGAAGGCTCCGTGGGTCTCATCGCGGCGGACGCGCGCTGCGGCGAGCTGGCCGAGGCCCTGACCGGAGCGGGCCTGTCCTTCCTCGCGCCCGGTGAGGAGACGACGGCGGAGGCCCGCCTCACCCTGGTCCCGGCGTCCCTGGCCAAGGGGCTTGAATACGACTACGTGGTCCTCGACGAACCGGGGTCGGTGGTCGCCGCGGAACCCGACGAACGCACGGGGCTCCGCCGGTTGTACGTGTCCCTGACCCGGGCGGTGTCGGGCCTGTTGGTCACCCACACGGGTCCGCTGCCGCTTCCGTTGACCTGACCTCGGGTGCGGCGCCGTCGTGGCTGGTCGCGCAGTTCCCCGCGCCCCTGGAGGCATGCGGCTTCGCCGCGCCTCCATCGGGAGATGGCGCACGGAGTGCGCATCTCAGGGGCGCGGGGAGCGGCCGCCACGACGTGCTCGCAGTTGTCCAGGACGAGGAGGG